>CALLCO010000104.1 GCA_937998695.1 Candidatus Ozemibacteraceae bacterium | reverse complement strand
GTTCTGGCGGTTGAGTTCGACCTCGTCGCGGGCCTGCTTGAGGATGTCGTCGAGGCTGGCGACGATGCTGTCGGTCCGCTTCTGCACCGACTCGAGCATCTCCTTCACCTTCTCCGAGGCGGTCTCGGCATTCTTGAAGATGGCCTTGGTGCTCGCCTTCAGTTCGGGATCGCCAAGGATGTCCTTGGCCGAACCGGCCAGGCCCTGGAGCTTCTTCAACAGCTCGTTGCCCTGCTCGAACAGTTCTTCCATGCGGGTGGGGTCGGTGCCTTCGACCACCGCGTTCCCCGAGACATACGGGGAAGTATGGTCGCGGGTGGGAATGATCTCGACGAACTTCTCGCCCATCAGACCGGCCGTTCCGATCGTGAAGGTGCTGCGCCGCCGAATGCGGTGCTTCTGGTCCCGGATGTAGACATAGACGAGCACCTGTTCGTCGTCAATCTCGATCCGTTCGACCTTGCCGATCTTGACCCCGGCCATCGAGACGGTCGATCCTACGCTCAGGCCGTTGACGGTGTAGAAACTGATGGCAAAGCGGTAGCCCTGCTCGGTCAAGCGCAGATCCCCGATGACGAACACCATGTAGATGAAGAGGGCGCAGGCCGCCAGCGTGAGCGTTCCTACCTTGAGCGTCGAGTTCATGTGCTGCTCCTGGACCTTACAGAAGTGTCATGGGCCCCTTGGCTTCGCCCCGGATGAACTGCTGGACGAGGGGGTCGGGAGAGTGAATGATTTCTTCCTTGGTGCCGATGGCCACGATGCGGCCCCCATAGTGCAAGGCCAGGCGGTCACCGATGCGATAGGCCGAGTTGAGATCGTGGGTGACGACGATCGAGGTCACCCCGAGCCGTTCCTTCAGGCTCAGGTGCAATTCGTCGATGGCACAGGTCATGATCGGGTCGAGCCCGGTGGTCGGCTCATCGTAGAGGATGATCTCGGGCTCCATGGCGATGGCCCGGGCCAACCCCACCCGCTTGCGCATCCCGCCCGACAGTTCGGAGGGCATCAGGTGGTTCGCCCCGGGCAGGCCGACCATCTCGAGCTTTTCGGAGACGATATGGTGGATGGCCAGATCCGACAAGGTGGTGTGTTTGCGCAGGCCGAAGGCGATGTTTTCCTCGACGGTCAGCGAGTCGAACAGGGCCGCCGATTGGAAGAGCATCCCCATGCGCATGCGCAGGGCATCGAGCCGTTTCTGGTCGAACTGCGTGATGTCCTCGCCGTCGATCAGCACCTGCCCCTCGTCGGGTTTGAGCAGGCCGATGATGTGCTTGAGCAGGACGCTCTTGCCGCACCCCGAGGGCCCCAGGATGACCAGCGACTCGCCGTCGTAGATCTTGAGATTGATTCCGCGCAGGACCTCCTTGGAACCGAACCGCTTGTTGAGGTTCGAGATGATAATCATGAGAGGTAGGCCGTATTGAAATTGTTGATGCCGACGGTCAGGAAGTAGTTGACCGCCAGGATGAACATGATGGCCAGCACGACCGCGCCCGTGGTGCTTTTGCCGACGCCCTCGGCGCCGCCTTCGGTCGTGAAGCCTTTGTAGCAACCGATGATGCCGATCAGGCCCCCGAAGATCATGGCTTTGAACAGCCCGCCCATCAGATCCTGGATCTTGAGATTCTGTAGGATGGACTCGACGAAGGTGGTCAGGGTCAACCCGATCTGGTTGACCGCCACGATCGAACCGCCGATCATGCCGATCACGTTGGTGAAAATGGTCAGCACCACCAGCATGATGGTGCACCCCCAGAACCGGGGCACCACCAGTTCGTCGACCGGGTTGGTGGCCATCGTCTCCAGGGCGTCGATCTGTTCGGTGATTTTCATCGTGCCCAGCTCGGCCGCGATCGAACTGCCGATGCGGCCGGCCACGACGATTCCGGTCAGGATGGGCGCCAGTTCGCGGGCCATAGCCATGCTGACCACCCCGCCGACGTACCGCTGGGCCCCCAACTGGGCGAACTGGTAGCCGATTTGCACGACCAGTACCGCTCCCGTCGAAAAGCCTGTAATGGCCACCATCGGGAAGGAATCGACCCCGATGCGCGACATCTGGTCCATCAGATTCTTCATGCCCAGCCGTCCGGTCCGGATCCCCTGGACGGTCCAGTAGACCGACTGCAGGAACAGGATGGCCAGGCTGCCGAACAGGTGGACAAGGTCACGAACGAGGTCGCTGACGATCATCGGGTCATTCCTCGGTTAGGGAGATGGTGGTCTCGACCCGCCCCAGGACGACCAGGCTGGTCGGCTGGATCTCCAGGTCGCGGGAACTGCTCCGCCCTTTCTTCACTTCCTCGCCCTCGACAGCCAGATGGAAGATCAGATCCGAATTCTTAGGGGAATTTACCCAGGAGCTCATGACTCCTTCGAAGGTTTCGCCGCCTTCCTCGCCCTTCTGGTCCCGCCCGGCCTTGGCCCCATCCTTGCCATCTCCCGCCGGTTCGTTGTCATCGGTCCGGGAATTCAGCCCGTACACCGACAACACCAGGGTCTCCTTGTTGAGATCGGGCGGGATCGGCAGCCGGGCCTTGCGCACCAGGCTCTTCTCGCGGAAAGGACGGATGGTCACCCAGGCCTCCAGCATCCCGCCTGGGGTGACCGAGGTGTTCTTGACCTCGACCTTTTCGATGGTCAACGTCCGCCGGGCCTTCTCCAGCTCGACCTTCAACATCAGGCGGGAGGGAAAGACCTCTTCCAGTTCGCTGTCGATGACCGACTCCAGCAGGCCGGTCACTTCCCCGATCAGGGTGCCGACAATGTTGCTCTTCGAATAGAACAGGTTCTCGCGGCGGAACTGGTACTGTTTGCCCCTGGCACTGCCGCATTCGAGGGCGATCCCCAGCAGGGCGGTACCGCCGCCCTCGCGATCGCAGACCTCCTCGATGGCCTGGCTCAGAGTCGATTCGATGACCGAGATGAACACCGTCGGATCGCGCACGATCTGGTAGTTGATGCTGCGCGACCGCTTCAGGTCCTTGTCGGTGATCTCGAGCTGAACGGGGACCAGGGCGGGGAAACGGCCGATCTCGCCGGCGATGCCTTTCTCGCGATCCTGGGTGATCGTGCCCAGCATCTCGGTCGGCGCCCCGATCTTGAAGGGCATCTGGACGCTCGAAAAACAGTGGTAGATGTGGGTGCCCGTCATCAGGAAGGACACACTTCCCTTCTTCAGGAAGGGGTGGGCGAACCCGAGAATGCGCTTCCCGTCACGGTAGGTCAGGGTGCCGATGGTGGTCAGGTTGATGTCCCCCCGCGCCAGTTGCACCCCGAGGGCCGAGCCCGGTTCGAATGTCTCGGACGCCGATGGCACCGTCCCCGACCGCGTGGACGAGGCGGGCCCGGTCGGAGTCGCTCCGGGCAGGGCGAAAGGGCCGCTGGGCGGCGACACCGGGGGAACCGGCGCGGCTTGCAACCGGGTTCCCCGGAAGCGCTCGTTCAGCCGCCGCAGATACTTCTCCGACAGTCCCTGGACCATCACCGGCGTGCGGGCCCGCACGAACACCGGCGCATCGACGGGCAATCCGCACCGGGCCAGGTCGGCAGGCTCGTCCACCTCCCACAGATGGTGGCAGGTGACATCGCCGAGGCGAAGGGGATCCGCGCTGACCCACCGCACGGGTTTCCCGACCTCGCCCTGGCTGCGCGCCGAGGTCGAGGGGTAGTCCCAGATACCGAGCATCTCCTCGATGGGCGTGACCAGCCCCACGGTATGATCGGTCATCACCCATCCCGAGCTCAGCCCCCCCACCAGCTTGTTGTTGATGAAAACCGGGCTGCCGCTCATGCCGGCCGCGATGCCGCCGGCTTCCTCGATCACCTTGCCCCCCACCTTGACCAGGATGGATTGCCCGGAGATCAGGATGTTCTCATTGAGCTTGTTGTTCGACAGGATCCCCATCACCTCGACCGTGAACGTCTCGATCTCACGACCCCGGATGACCGTCTTGCCAATGCCCTTCATCCCGACCTTGACATCTTTCAGGGGCATGATGTCGGGACGGGCCCAGACCGTCATTCCCGACAGCAGGAAGACCAGGAGGACGGCGCCCCGGCGCCGCCAATCAGTTGCGCGTGATGACGATGCCATTGGAAATCGGCCTTTCCCTTCCGTCCGAGGGGCGGTTGACCACCCGCCCCTTGACCAACATGGTGGAGGATCCCCCTCCGTCGAGATTGATGGCCGACCGCCCCCCCAGCCGCTTCAGATACGCGGCCAGCTCCGGCAGGGTCATGCCGGAACTGCGCGAAGAGCGCCCGTCCACTACCACAAACAGCAGATCTCCGTTGAAGGTCTGGGCGACCGCCGTCCGTGGATGCCGCCCCTTGGTGATCGAGGCGTCGAACTTCTCTTCCTTCCCGTTGATATCCACCCGACCTTCGGTCAGCAATCGGGGCCCCCCACAGACGGCATGTTGGACAGTGTTCCAGGGGGGATTGATCCGATAATCGAGAGTCAGGGTGTCACCAAGCCGCACCCCATGGAGGGCGTCGGCTTTCCGGCCGCCGGCCGAGACCACCACCCCATCCGGCGGGATGATGGCATCGCGGTCGTGGATGCCGACCACCCGCCCCTGCACCACCACCAGCTCCTTGCCGGGCTCGACGGTACGAGTGCTGCGGGCGAACTCGGGGGTGTAGATGACCAGGCGGTCATCGCTGCGCGGCTGGTTGACCGCATCGATCTCGAGGCGCGTCCGACCAACCTCCAGAGTCCCGGAGAAGTCGGGATTTCCGAACAGGGGCGTGCCGTTGGTCGAGATGCCGAAGACCGAACGCGCATAGAGCGGCGAACTGATCAGACGGCGGTTGATGATCAGCGTCCCGATGGGGTCGCCACGCGGGGTAAAGTAAGCCCCATTGATGGCCGCCACGGCGTCATACCGCCGCCCGATCGAACTGAGAACCTCTTTTTGGCAGATGCCTTCGTTGGCCAGCACAGGCACCACGCTCACCGACGACTCGAACGGCTCGACGCGCAGGACGAAGACGTCGGAGGGCCCCGCCGGCGTCGGAACCCGGTCCCGATAGTAGGTCACCCCCTCCGTTAAGGTTTCCCCGCCAGAGAGAGGAAACTCGGTATCCTTGGCCTGGAAGGGAATGACCAGCTGGGGCAAGCCTGCTGCCGAGGTGGCCAGATACGGCTCACCGATCCGGCCCCCGGCGTAGAATACATACTCGGAATACCGGGGCCCCCGGAACTGGGAGAACTTCTTGAAGATGGTACTCAATTCGTCCGAGGTTTCCCGGGCTAGAAGACTGAGAGGAGGCTGCACCCGCAGGCGCAGGAGCTTCCCGCGGTGGGTCACCTTGGCGTACCGGACCGGGGCCGCCAGGTCGAACTCCACCAGCTGGAAGGGTTCTTCCCCACGATGAGTGATGCCCTTGATGACCACTTCGTCCAGAGGGGCTGTAGCGGCGGAAGCAGTCGAGGCCCCCACGCCATTCGCCGCGGCGGCGGCGAAGGAAGCGGCCGGCGAGGGCTCCGCCGCCTTCATCGCCAGCCGTTCCCCGGCCGCCATGGCCGGAGCGGGGAAATCCTCCGACCGCATGGAGTAGTTGTCCGGCCCCTTGGCACCGCCCGCGGGCAGGACCGGGCGCTCCTGGATGATGGCGCCGACCAGGAAGACCTGCCCCAACAGGAGCAGCCCCACGAATTGCTTCAGCGATTCCTTGATGTCCATGGCCCCTTCCTGACCTGGATAGGGTCTTGCAATCTATCGGCAGTTCGCCCCCCGAGATTGAGACTCCCGGTAGCTACGGGAGGAAGGCGCGCCCTCGGCTCACCTTTTTCGACCGGATGACCAGATCCGGACAAGCGACGGCGAGTGTCCAGTTTCGGACACTCCCGGATGCCCCTGCCCTGTCCGGAAATGGACGGACCCCCGCTCCTCAGGCCGGCCAATGCGGCCTGGGTGCTGGTTTCCTAAGGTTTTTCCGATCTGGCATAGCCTTTGCTTTCCGATCTGGAGTAGTTTGCACGGACCAATCCACACAATCCAGCGAAGGAGACGACATCATGCGCACGCACCTGATCATTCTGATGGGCATCCTGATGGTGGCCTTCTGCCAACCCGCCTGGGCGCAGAAACCGTTGACCGAGGAGGCAGGCGGCGATCTGCTGGGCCCGGACGGCCCCGGCCCCCAGACCCGCTTGCAGAACCTGTCCGTCGACCAGATCATCGAGCGGATCCGCGCCCGCAAAGGCAAGATCCTGGAGCGGGTCAAGCAACGCTTCGACCGGATGGTCGAACGCCTGGACAAACTGGAAGAAAGGTTCTCCCAGCGAGGCGCTCGCCTCCGGGATCGGCCGGCCGGCAAGGCGGGCCAGGAACCCCAGGGCGCCGCGCCTGACCGCAGCGAAGAGGTCAAGAAGCGCGTCACCGCAAGATTCGAGCAGATGAAGGCTCACATCGCCGAGCGCAAAGAGATGTTCCAGAAGCGGGCGGGCGATCGCCAGGCACGCCTCGAGGAGCGGCTCGCCAAGCTGAAGCCCGAAGATCAAGCGCGGGTGAGGGCCGAGATCGAGACCACCCAGAAGGAGATCCTGGCCGAGATCGACAAAATGGTCGCCGAGGCCACCAAGAAGCTCGAAGCCTCCTACCAGAAGATCCTCTCCAAGATGAACTGACCGGACCACCGCTTCAGCCAAGGCCTCCCCGACACGCGGGGGGGCCTTTCCCATGTTCCGGACCCGCCCGCAGGTCAGCCGTCGTCGGCCGGGTCTTCCGGGCCTTTCAGCAAGCCGTGGCGTTTCATCCGGTAGAGGAGGTTGGGGCGGGAAACCTTGAGGAGAGCGGCGGCCCGGGACTTGACCCCGCCCGCCATCTCCAGGGCGCGCTCGATCAGCTGCCGCTCGAGCGCATCGAGAGCGGCATTCAGTCCCCCGGCCAGGGAAGACGCGGCCATCCCGGCCGGGGTCCCGGCAGGTGGTGAAAGCAGGCTTTCCTCGCTCACTGGCCCTGCACTATTTCCGGCGCCCACGCGTGCAGGCCCATGGTCCGGTTCCGGCACGTTCGTGGCCCCCTCCGCGACCAGTGGGCCCGGGAAGGCTGCCGGCGACAGCTCGTCCCCTTCGGCGAGCACCACGGCCCGTTCAATGGCATTGCGCAGTTCGCGCACGTTCCCCGGCCACGGCCGGCGCTCCAGCGCCGCCAGCACCCCAGGGCCGAACCGCAGCCGTGGTCGGCCGAATTCACGGCGGAACCCATCGAGCAAATGCTCGGCCAAATCCGGCAGATCCTCCCGGCGGGCCCGCAGGGGGGGCAGTTCGATGCGCACCACCGCCAGCCGGTAGAGCAAATCCTCGCGGAAGGTGCCCGCTCCCGCCATCGCCGCCAGATCGCGGTTGGTAGCCGCCACGATGCGGGTCTCGACCCTGATCGGCCCGCTGCCTCCAACCCGCACGATCTCCTTGTCCTGCAAGGCCCGCAACAGCTTGGCCTGCAGGTGGAGCGGGACCTCCCCCACCTCGTCGAGGAACAGCGTGCCGCCGCGCGCCGCCTCGAACCGGCCGATCCGGCGCTCCCGAGCGTCGGTGAACGCCCCCTTCTCGTGGCCGAACAGCTCCGCCTCGAACAGACTCTCAGGAATCGAGGCGCAGTTGACCCGCACGAACGGTCCTTCTGCCCACGGCGACAGCGCATGCACCGCCCGCGCCGCCATCTCCTTTCCCGTTCCCGTCTCGCCGGTCAACAGCACCGTCGAGGGGAAGCCCGCCACCTTGCGGATCGTCTCCTTGACCTGCCGGATCCCCGGCGACGTCCCGACGATCTGGTCGAGCGGAGAAGTCAATCCGGCGCTTTCCAGCAGGGTCTCACGCGCCCGCGACAAGACGTCGGCCCGCGCTTCCGCCTTCCGCAGACGGGCCACCCGGGCGACCCGGAAGGCGAACTCCTCGAGCGGCACCGGCTTGGTCAGGTAGTCCATCGCCCCCAGCTTCATGGCTTCCACAGCCGATTCCACCGATCCATAGGCCGTCATCAGGATGACCTCGGGGGGCGGCACCGCCATCCGGGCCCGCCGGATCACCTCCAGGCCCTTGCCATCGGGCAGCTCCAGGTCGGTGATGATGAGATCGAAGGAGGCCCCGGCCAGCTTGCCCACCGCCTCGGCCACCGAAGCAGCGACATCGGGGGCATGGCCCTCCTGGCGCAGAAAGGTGGCCAGCCCACGGGCCAGAGATGCATTGTCATCGACGACAAGGATGTTCATGGGACCTCCGGCAGTTCGATGCAGAAACAAGCGCCAGGCGCGGGAGCGGGAACGGGGCGCCAGGTCAGGCGGCCGCCGTGCGCCTCGATCAGTTTGCGTGACAGGGCCAGGCCGATGCCATGGCCATCGGGGCGACCGGTGACGAACGGGGTGAAGAGGCGCTCCGCCACCTTCGGGGGCAGCCCCGGGCCGTTGTCGGTGAGGGAGAGGATGACCCGCCCTTCTCCCCGGTCGAGAGCCACCTCGAGAACCAACCCCTCGGGACGGGCCTGGCGGGCATTGGCCACCAGATTGTCGAGCACCTGGGCCAGCATGGCGGGATCAGCCATCACCCGGAAGACGGGCCCCGGCGGCAGGAAAGGCGGTGGTCGGTCGTTGCCCCCTGCCGCCACGATGGAACTCATGGCACCCATGGGTTGTTGTCTCGATTCCCCGCTGCCTGTCCTGGCCTCGGCCACCGGGCAACCACCGCCATCCCCAACGGCTTGCCCGGTCTCCGATGCTGGGCATACAGCCTCTTCCCCCTGGGTAACAGGCCCGGCGGCCGGTGGAACCACCTGACCCATCTCCCTTGGATCCACCCAGTGCCAGGTGAAGGCCGGAGGCACTCGGGCCGCCCTGGCCATGGCCTCGGCCACCACCACGGCCAGGTCGAGGGGCTCAAGCCGGGGCTCGACTCGCTTGGTGTAGGCCAGGAAACGGTCGACGAGGCTCTTCAAACCCGCCACCTGTTCCTGGATCTCCCGCCACGAGTCCGCTCCCGCCCCGTTCGGGTTCGCCTGTCGCCGCAACAAGCCTAGGTGAAGTTCGATGGCGGACAGCGGGTTGCGAATCTCGTGCGCGATCGCCCCCCCCAACAACGCGAGTTCCTGCAGTTTCTCGGCATGGACCATCTGCAGGTGCCTGTCCCGGGCCTCCACCTGGCGGCCGAGGGCGGCCAGACCCCGGCGCAGGGCATCGAGTTCCCGGATGCCCAGGTCATCGGTGGCGACCGGTTCCCGGCGGGCCAGCCGCTCGAGATCGGCGAGCAGGTGGTCGATCCGCCGGCTCGCTCCCCGGGCCCACCAGAGGGACGTAATCAGACAGAGGGGCACGGCCAAGAGCGCCGCCCAGACGGTGGTCTCGCGGGCGGCCACCGCCAGGTCGAGGTAGTCCAGATCGGCTTCGAGGCCGACCACCGAGTCGAGAAAGCCTTCCTCGTCCAGGAGGGGCCAGAGGATGATCTTGAACCGCCGGCTCGAGGCCTGCGTGTAGGGATCGGGAAACGCCGGCCGGCCCGCATCGAGGGCATTGAGGCCCTGGTCGATCAGCTCCTCGATCTCGTCGAGGGTGGGCGGCAGCAGGGTGGCAGGCCCGGATGCTTCCACCGAATAGGAAGCCAGGAAACGGGCCCGCCCTTTCCGTAGATCGATCCAGTAGACGTTCTGGATCCAGCCCATGCCCTGCCCGCCCCCAAAACGCTGGGCCAGGTAGGAATTCACGCCCTCGAAGTCGCTACGGCCCCAGGGAGGGACCTCCGCTCCGTTCCCTTCACGGCTCTCACGTGACCGGAAGCCGGCGAGGTCGGCGGCCACCAGGCGGGCCCCGGCCAGGAGCCGGGTCGAGGCTTCGGCGTCGAGCCGGGCGAAGGTGCGGTGATGGAACCAGGCCCCGACGACCGTGACCAGCAGCAACGACAACCCGAACACCGACAGGAACGCCCGCCCGAACAACGTGCGGGGGATCAGGCGCGACCACAACGTGCCAGGCAGGCCCATGGCGGCATGATAGCCCACCCCGCTCCCCGGGAACAAGGCTCATGACCACTCGGCAGCCACCTGGTAGATCCGCCGAGAACGGGATATAATTAAAAAAAACACCGCAGGGGGGCACACCTATGGTACGATATCCCCGGATTGCCCTGACCGTCATCCTGGCCATCATCATCTTGATCTTGGGGGGCACCGCGGTCGCAGTGCCCCGGGCGGCCGGCGATCACGAAATCCTGCTCCAAGGATTCGGCTGGAACTCGACCAACAATGGGGTGCCCGGCAAGTGGTACAAGTTGATCGGCGACCGCGCCAAGGACATCGCCGACCTCGGCGTAACGATGGTCTGGTTCCCGCCCGTCTCGCGTTCCGTCAGCCCCCAGGGCTACCTTCCCGGCGATTACTACGACGTCGGCACCCAGGGCAACCCCACTTTCTACGGGGACCATGACCAGCTCGTCGCCGCCCTGCGGCAGCTCGACGCGGTCGGGGTGCTGGCCCTGGCCGACCTCGTCATCAACCACCGCTGCGCCGGCCAGCAGGACAACAACGGCATTTGGAACGTCTTCCACTTCCCCTCCGGCAAAGCCCAATGGGAACACTGGGCCATCTGCCGCGGCGAGTACGGCGGCACCGGCAACCCCGATACCGGCGACAACTTCCAGCCGGCCCCCGACATCGATCACACCAATACGACCGTCCAGGCCGACATCGTCGAGTGGATGAAGTGGCTGAAGAAGCTGGGCTTCGACGGCTGGCGGTATGACTTTTCGAAGGGCTACGGTGCCGCCTTCGTCGACCTCTACGATCGCGCCACCGCTCCGTCTTTCTCGGTCGGCGAGATCTGGACCGACATGTCCTTCAGTGGTTCCTATCTGAACCCCAACCAGGACGCCCACCGCCAGGTTCTCTGCGACTGGCTCGACAAGGCCGGCAAGACCGCCTGCGCCTTCGACTTCACCACCAAGGGCATTCTGCAGGTGGCCGTGAACGGCGAGTTCTGGCGGTTGCGCGACGGGCAGGGGAAGCCGGCCGGCCTGATCGGCTGGTGGCCCGAGCGGGCGGTGACCTTCCTCGACAACCACGACACCGGGTCGCAACAGAGCCACTGGCCCTTCCCCGGAGAGAAGATCATGCTCGGGTATGCCTACATCCTGACCCACCCCGGCACCCCCTGCCTGTTCTGGGAACACATCTACGACTGGCAGCTGCGCGGGCCCATCAAGAAGCTGGTCGACGTGCGCAAGCAGTTCGGCCTCCACCGGGCCAGCAAAGTCCAGATCGTCAAGGCCGAGCAGAACCTCTACGCCGCGATCATCGACGGCAAGGTCGCGGTGAAGCTGGGCGCCGCCGACTGGTCGCCCGATCCGGCCTTCTCCCTGCTCACTTCGGGCCACCAATATGCCGTCTGGGGCAAAGGCGGCACCTCCCCCGTCGCCCCGCGGGCCATTCCCGCCACCGCTCCGCGCCGTTCGACTTCGCCACGCCCGCGCTGAGCAAGAGTTGACCTCGGCGAGAGTGCGCCTCTCATGACCTTTGCTCCTTCCCGCCTCACTTTTCGGTGACCGGCATTCAGGCGTCAATCTCCCAGATGCTTGAGGATGAGGTTGGGCGTGCCCATCCCGTTCATGGAGAGCAACATCCTCATCCCCACGGTTTGTACAATCAGCAGGGCCAGCAGGACCAGAACCAATACCAGAAGGGT
The DNA here is from genome assembly GCA_937998695.1 of Candidatus Ozemibacteraceae bacterium. Lineage (GTDB taxonomy): Bacteria > Muiribacteriota > Ozemobacteria > Ozemobacterales > Ozemobacteraceae > Ozemobacter. The sequence continues at coordinate 5,428 of CALLCO010000104.1, read as the reverse complement.
AGCCAACAGACGCCTCCGCGCCACTTGAGGGGCGGCATCGGTGGGAAACCAACGGTCAAGTTTCAACAGCAGCGTCACCCCCGCGGTGATGACGGCGAACAAGATCCACCGAAACCGTTCCACCTGGACGAGGATGCCGCCCAAGGCGGCATCGGGTTGCCGGCTGGGCGTGATCATGGCCCACACTAGATCGAGGGTATGGAGATTCTCATCCCGGAACAGGTGGGTCAACGACACTGCCAGGGTAACGAAGATCCAGGCGGACAGCCGGGTCCGCCAGGGGCGCTCCCGGCTTCCCACGATGGGCAGCCAGATGGCCAGCAATCCGAGCACGGGAAGATATCGCACGTCGCCCCAGACCAGGCAAGCGATGAACGCGGCGGAGGCCACGGCCCGAGGGAAGGTCGCCTCGTTGCGTCGATTCATCAGGACGAACAGGCTGGCGGCGCCAAGGTAGATATTGAGGAGCATCCCGCGCGAGACGTAGAAACTCAGCGTCATCAACAGGATCGTCAACCCGAGGGAGGCCAGCAGTCCCCGCTCCCGTTGGGATTCGGTCAGGGGGGGGCCCCCGATAAGCGCGGCCGGCCGGCCTTGTTTCTTCCCGTGGCGGGTGATCTCAAGGGCCCCCAACCGGATCGAGGGAAACCGCGAATGAACAGCCAGATCGAGCAATGGTTCCAAATCGGGGGCCATCACCTGCGCGAGGACATGCATCGCCGCTTCCTGAAAGGCAACACTGTCGCGGCGCAACATCCCTTCGAGAGCCAACCGGGCGGCGGAACGGTCGTAGCGGAACAAGGCACGGATGGCGGCCGCCCGCACCCGGTGATCGGAGGAGGCAGCCAACGCGGTGAACCGCTCTTGCAAATGCGGGGTCGGCAATTCGGCCAACCCTTCCAGGGCATTGGCCACGACACGAAAATCCTGATGATCGAGATAACCCACAAGGGTGTCGGGCACCCGAGGATCAGGAATACGGGACAAGCGCCGAACCAGAAAAGAGACTTTGTACGGGTCGGTTTCTTGCTGTAGGAATTCGATCAAAGGCGTGAAGAGATTGGGATCACCGCTCTCGGTCAAACGCTCGAGAGCTTCGAAGACCACGTAACGGCTGCCGAGCCGAATCTTGCGCAGCAGCACATCCCGGGGCGGAAGTCTGCCCCCATTGGCTGCCTCACCATTCTCCGGGGAGGACTCATCGACCAGACACCGATGCTCGTCGAGCAAGCGCTGGGCAGCCTTGCGTGCAAAGAAACGGACCTCCGCCTCGGGGTGGTAGACCAGGTTCTGGATCAGCGGCAGGCACGCCCGGGCTTCGTTAACGCTGATCCGGCATTGCAGGGCCAGGAATTCCAGAATAGCCCGGCGTTCCTCGTCGTTACCCTCCTGCAAAACAGCAAGAATGGTCGCTCCCCACCGGGACATCCTAGGGTTCTGCTCGCTCGTTGACATGCCTGGGAGAGTACCACAATTTCGCCAGCCCCGCACACCTCCATCGCAGCTCGGCAGCGCTATCCAGGTGGGAACGGTCTCCCAGAAGGGTTGCCCGCAAACGCAGTCGAAAGCGCGACAGGCCCCCATCAAGGGGAGTGGCGGCCGCACCCTTCGCCGCGGGTGGGAGCCGCGTCCAGCGCCCAGCACGACCGGAGACGCAGGGCCATCGCCGGCACTCCTGTCCCATCTCCGCTACGAGGAAGATGATTACAACCAAACCATGAAGAAACGTGCTTCGGCCAATGCTGAAGTCCGATCGGATCTTGGTACACGGCAGCAGGCCCATCAATTCCTCCGCACTGCCTGCAGGGTCAGGAAGGAAGCGAATTTCGATCAGATCTGGGGCGCTCCGAGGTTGGTCTCTTGAAATTTGCGCGTTGTAAGATGGGAAGACTTTTGCGTCTGTTGCAGGCATCGGTTTCCCTTTCGTGGTGATGGTAACGCCGCTGATCCGTTAGGCGTCTCCGAATGGACGGTACGCAAAAAAGGGGGCTGTTTAAGGTATTCATGCCACACGCTCATCCGAAGGGTTGCTAGTATGTCGGCTGCCGTGCCCATTTTTGGGCGTTTTTCTTTTCGGTCTGTCACAAACCGGCGTTTCTTTTTGTCTGGTTGGTGCAATGAACAACAAACGTGAAACCGAGACCAGGAGGAAGAATAAGGTGATCAGCAAAAAGGCGCTAAGGACCGTTTTCGCAGTCCTGTTGGGGCTTGTGTGTGCGGGACCGGTGTGGACGGCCCCCGGCAACGATTTCTCGTATTTGGCGGTGGAAACCTTGGAGCGGCTCAATCCTTTATTCAGAAAGATGGGGTCAATGCATGCCGAGAAGGATGGGGAGAGCTTCGCGGCGATTGCCCCTCAGGTTATCTCCGCATTCTCCCAGGTCCCCTGGCGGGAAAAGAGCGCAAAGCGTGTGGCCCGGATCGTCGATCTCCTCAACAATGTTCTCCTCAACATTGGGAAGAAGGTGGTTGACGGTTCAATCCATCCTGCCTATTTTTCCTTTCAGCTTGCCGATTACCATTTCTGGATCCTCTATCACTGTGAAACCGGAAAGCCCAACCCTAAGGCGGGTTTTCTCTTCGATTCCGTCGAATTCTTTCTCACCCAATGCGGTATTTGCATCGACAATCTTCTTTCCAAGGACGGATGTCCTCCCGAAAAGGCAAAGTTGTACCTTGTCTACCTGCGAAGCCACTTGAGAGCCTGTGAGAGGTTCATCGCGGAAATGGAATTCCCGGCCGCGTATCAGAGCCTGGTCAGACAATTCCAAACGGCCTCCAGGCGATTGCAGTTTTCGCTCGCCCACGGAGAGAGAAGTGATTACGTGAAGGAGTTCCAGACCCTGTGCGCTGTAGAGCGCCGGTTGAAAGGGGTCGCAGCGGTGACCGCCAACTGCTCCTACTACCGTCGGATGGATTCCAAACTCTGAAAACGCCCTCCCCATACCCAAACGCCGGGAGGTTCCGAGAACCTCTCGGCTGGGTCGTTTTATGTCGCTCTTATCAATTGTCGCATAGGAAACATTGAAATGGCGAAGATTCCGTTCTGGAGACCAGAGCTTGACCGTGGAGTGGAGCCTTCTGAAACCCCACATTTGTGTATGTGTATGCCAAACATATATGTGGTGTACCCAGTTGAAAGTTGAGAATGTGGGATAGATTGCCCTCTCCAAATTCCTGATGACCAGGTGGGTATCGATCTAGCTGGGATTGCCTTGCCAATTCAGGGTCTGGCCTGCTATGGTGATGCCTGGAGGACGCCCCATGCCCGATACGCCAGCCAGGTCCCCCGATGCCCTGCCCGCGGTCTTCCGCGAGGTGCTCGAGCGCGAGGCTCAGGCCATTCTCGACGCCGCCCGTCGTCTCGATCAGAAGCTGCTCACCGCGGTCGACATGGTTCTCACCGCCCGAGGCCGCCTGATTGTCTCGGGCATCGGCAAATCAGGCCTGGTCGGCCGGAAGATCTCCGCCACCCTGTCCAGCACCGGCACCCCGAGCTTCTTCCTCCATCCCACCGAAGCCCTCCACGGCGACCTGGGCATGGTCACCGAACAGGATGTCGTCCTCGTCCTGTCCAATTCAGGCGAAACCGAGGAGATCGTCCGGCTCATCCCCTTCCTGCGCCGCATCGGAGCCCGTATCCTCGCCCTGGTGGGCACCCCTGCCTCGACCATCGCCCGCATGGCCGATGTCGCCCTCGACACCTCGGTCGACCGCGAAGCCTGCCCTCTCAACCTCGCCCCGACCAGTTCGACCACCGTAACGATGGCCATGGGGGATGCCCTGGCCGTCGCCCTCCTCGAAGCCCGTGGCTTCAAGGAAAAGGACTTCGCCCGCCTCCACCCCTCGGGTAGCCTGGGTCGACGGTTCCTCACCGTCCGCGACCTCATGCACACCGGCGAGCGCCTCCCCACCGCCCCCCCGGACATGAGCCTGAAGGAAGGCATCATCCAGATGTCCCGGGGTGGGTTCGGCACGCTCGTCATCACCGACCCCGACTCCCATCTGCTGGGCATCCTCACCGATGGCGACCTCCGCCGATTGTTCGAACGGAATGAGGCCGACCTGCACCGGCCGCTGCACGCGGTCATGGTCAAGAACCCGCGCCGCATCGGCCCCGACCGCCTCGCCATGGAAGCGCTCAAGTTGATGGAAGAGAAATCGATCACCTCTCTGGTCGTGGTCGATCCTCAAGATAGGGTCATCGGCTTCCTCCACCTGCACGACATCCTCCGCTCCCGCCTGGTCTGACCCTTCGGAGCACCAACCTGTGATGCGTCTCGATCAGCCCCTCCCCTCTGCCAGCCGTTTTCCCTCCTCTATCCTCTTGCGATGCGTTCCCACCTTGAGGTGGTTGGCCCAGAGCATGTTCGTCATGCTCCTTCTCAGCGCAGGTCTGGCCCCATCCCCCGCCCCGGCCTGCCTCCGCCTCCCCCACGAGTGGACCACCGTGGACCAGGAGCCGGCAACCGGAACCCCAGGGTATTTTGGGCTGACCGACGCGCTATATGCCTGGCGGGAAGAGCTTTTAACGGGGTCACCCCCGGTCGATCTCAGCCGGGTTTGCCTGCTCCGGGTCTATCAAGGCGACGTCACCACCGCCTCCCCTGCCACGCCCGCCCTGCAACGGCAGGTGATAGCCGCTCTGGAGGCGGTCTTCCCTGCCGCCAGTTTGACGGTTGCTCTCGACCACCCATCTCCTGATGCCGATCCTGGAACCATCCAGGAGGCCCACCCCGGCGAGTCGGCACATGCCTTCCTCGAGATCTACGTCCAGCGCAACGACCAACAGGGGCTGACCATGCTGGATATCATCTTCTTCAATGGCGCCCTGGTCCGTACCGTCCTCCGGGAAGAAACCCATCTGACCCTCCGTCTGACCGAACGCGACGGCCACCTACTGGATGTGCGCGAGATCAACGTGTCCCCGACCATCATGGTCGACACCATGATGGGTCCGGGGGGTTGCTTCCTCACCTGAGCCTGTTGCGCAAATGCCCAAAACAGCCCATTTTCATGTACCGTCCATTCGGAGATGCCGATCGGATCAGGGGCGTTATGTACACGACGAGCAAAAAACCGATTCATGCAACAGGCTCTTAGGTCACATTCTGATCCTCCCCCGTTCTATCATAGTGGGGGCTCAGGGGAAGGACCTCTGGTGAAGATCCTGGGCAGGGGTTAGCCCACATTGAGTCTTTGGACTTCAGATACCGCTAGCTGCTTGGAAAGCCCGAAATCATGTTTTCCTGAAAAAGAGGGCAGAGAAAAGTTTTTTTCCTCGTTTTCCGGGGGAGATAGTCATTCATCGCCAGGTTTGCTGATCCGAATCCCAGGCATCCCAAAATCCACCGCCACGACCCCGACCAGGTCGGGAAAACCCGCACCCTTCACCCTTCCCCATCCGCACGTTGCCGGGCCCGCCCTT
>CALLCO010000103.1 GCA_937998695.1 Candidatus Ozemibacteraceae bacterium | reverse complement strand
GTGCCGGTCCGTCTGCACGACCTGCTCGATGCGCTGCTCGAGCTGCTGCAACGCACCTTCGACCGGCGCATCGACCTGGCCCGCGAGTTCGCGGCGCTTGACCCCGTGGTGATGGGTGACCCCGGGCAATTGCAGACCATCTTTTTGAATCTCGCGTTGAATGCGCGTGACGCGATGCCCGACGGCGGCCGCCTGACGGTCGCGACCCGGGCCACGACCCTGGATGCCGCGTTCTGCCGAAGCCAGCACCCGCAGGCGACGCCCGGAGAGTTTTACGAAATCGCGGTAACCGACACCGGGCGGGGCATCTCCCCGGAAGTGTTGCCGCATCTGTTCGAACCGTTCTTCACCACCAAGTCGCGGGCGGAAGGGAGCGGCATGGGCCTGGCCGCGGTCTTCGGGGCGGTCAGTCTCCATCATGGCACCCTGGCGGTAACCAGCGAACCCGATCGCGGGACCTGCGTGCGGGTCTTCCTGCCACGGGCGACCCCAACCCCGGCCACCCTGCCCGCCGACACCCAGGCGAACGCGGCAAGGTTGCGCATCATGGTCATCGACGATGAGGAGATGGTGCGAGCCACCTTCGGCCGGTTGCTCACCGGATTGGGGCACCAACCGATCCTCTTCCGGGAAGGGCATGAGGCCCTCGAGTTCCTGCACCGCAACCCAGCGGCGATCGATCTGGCCATCCTCGATCTGATGTTGCCCGGCATGGCGGGGCCGGAGATCTTCCGGGAGCTTCGGGCTGTGGTCCCCGATCTGCCCATTCTGATTGCCACCGGGCTCAGCGCCAGGAGCGAAGCCGCCTCGTTGCTGGCGGAGGGGGCCCGCGGCCTGCTGCAGAAGCCGTTCCAGCGCGAGGATCTGGCCAGCGCTCTGGCTGGGCTCAGCCTCAGACCATGCCGACCCGCTCCCGTATGAGTTCTCTTTTCCTTCCCCTTCCGGCATTACTTGAGCGAATGGAAGAGGCTCTGAGGGCGATGGCCGGCGGCGAGTGGCAAAAGATCCAGAGCCAGTGGCTCGGGGTCGAAGCCCACCTGGGTCCTGCCTTGGACCGCATCCTGCACACCCTTGGTCTGATTTTGCTCCCGCTGGCGATGCTGCTGGTCGCCGCGCTGGCCTGGAACCGGGTTCTCCGGCGGCAGGTCGAGAGGCGGACGGTCGAGATCCGACGCCAGGAAGAACGCTACCGCCGGTTCATCGAGACGGCCCAAGAAGGGGTTTGGGTCTTGGATGCCCGGTTCACCACCGTCATGGTCAACCAACACATGGCCGATCTGCTCGGGTATTCTCCGGCCGAGATGACCGGGCGGCCTGTCACGGAGTTCATTCACCCCGACGACCTTCATGATCACCAGCGGCAGATGGAACGTCGGCGCCATGGTCAGAGCGACCTGTACGAGCGGCGTCTCCTCCACCGTAATGGTGCGACCGTCTGGTGCCTGGTGTCCGCCAACCCCTTGACCGACGAGCAGGGGGAGTTCGCCGGTTCGTTCGCCATGCTGGTCGACATCACCACGCGCAAGCATGACGAGGGCCGGCTGGCCGCCTACGCCCGGCAGCAGGCGGCGATCGCCGAACTGGGGCGGGCCGCCCTGGAGGGGATGGAGGACGACGCCCTGTTCGCGCTGACCGTGCGCAAGGTGGCCCAGGTCTTGCCCATCGAGCTGGTCAAGATTCTCGAGTTCCGGCCGCAGCGCGGTGATCTGCTCTTGCGGGCGGGAGTCGGCTGGCAGGAAGGGGTGGTCGGGCGGGCCACCGTCCCGGCCGATGGCAATTCGCAGGCGGGGTTCACGTTGCAGCACAAAGATCCGGTCATCGTCGAGGATCTGCGCACCGAGACACGGTTTCAGCCTCCCGCTCTGTTGCGGGAACATCAGGTCATCAGCGGGGTGAGCCTGATCATCGGCGAGCTCGACCGGCCGTTCGGGGTGCTTGGGGTCCATTCCCCGCACGCGAGGCGGTTTCCGATTTCCGACATCTATTTCCTGCAAGGGGTGGCGAACCTGCTGGGCGGCCTGATCAAGCGGCATGCGATCGAAGCCCAACTCGCCCAGGTCCAGAAGATGGAATCGATCGGGCGTCTGGCTGGCGGGGTGGCGCACGATTTCAACAACATGCTCGGGGTCATCATCGGTCAGGCCGAGCTGGTGGCCGACCAGCTTCCCCCGGGCTCACCCCTGGCCGACCAGATCCGGGAGATCAGGCAAGCGGCCGAACATTCGGCCGAACTGACCCGCCAGTTGCTGGCCTTCGCCCGCAAGCAGCCGATTTCCCCCCAAGTGCTCGATCTCAACGAGACGATCGCCGGGATGCTGAAAATGCTCCGCCGGTTGATCGGCGAGAACATCGAACTGGTCTGGGTTCCGGGCCCCGATCTCGGTCACGTCAGAATCGACCCGGGCCAGCTCGACCAGATCCTGGCCAATCTCTGCATCAACGCCCGTGACGCCATCGCCGAAACCGGCCGGGTAACCATCGAGACCGGCCGGGTGACGGTGTCGGGCGCCGAGGCGTCGAATCCGGTGGCGGTCCCGCCGGGGGAATACGCCGGCCTGGTGGTGACCGATAATGGCCAGGGCATGGACCAATCCATCCTGTCCCACCTGTTCGAGCCGTTTTTCACCACCAAGGAGTTGGGCAAAGGAACAGGGCTGGGCTTGGCCACCGTGTATGGAATCGTCAAGCAGAACCACGGCTACATCTTGGTCGACAGCCATCCTGGCCGGGGAAGCACCTTCCGCATCCTGTTGCCGTTCCATGTCGTCAGCCCGGCGGGTTCCCAGACGGGCCAAGCGCTCCGATCGCCTCAGGCGGGGGCCGGCCACACCATCCTGGTGGTCGAAGACGAATCCGCCCTCCTCGCCCTGACGCGCACCATGCTTGAAAAACTGGGCTATCGCGTCTTGACCGCGATGACCCCCGCCGACGCCCTCGAGCTGGCACGGCGTCACGAGGGGGGGATCGACCTGCTGCTGACCGACGTGGTGATGCCCGGGATGAACGGCCGCGACCTGGCCCGTCAGCTCCTGGTCTTGTATCCGAAGCTGAAACGCTGTTTCATGTCAGGCTACACCTCCGACGTCATCGCCCATCAGGGGGTCCTCGAGACCGGCGTTGTTTTCCTGCAAAAGCCATTCACTAGCCAGGAACTGGCCGAACGCGTGTTCGCGGCTCTTCATCAGCCCTCCTCAGCAGGAGCGCAGGGAGGATGAACCTGATCGGCCCCGGGGGCAACCACTCCGCCCATTCGCCCGTTCATCCGCCCGCCCGTTCGCCCGCCCGTTCGCCCGTTCGCCCGCCCGTTCGCCCGCTCGCCCGCCGGCGTCGGTGGCTTTTGGCTCGGGCCGGCTCGGCCCGCCTGGGCGCCCCTCGCCCGCCAGCCATGGCGATCGCCAGCATCGACCGGGCATCCAATGACTTCGCCTGCTGGAAACGTTCATTTGCCATCAGGGGAGGACTCGGGTATAATGCGGGCCTGATCGCCCGATCTCTCCCATGACACCACAAGGAGGTTTTCCCATGGCCGAGTTCAAACAATCCCGCACCTGCGGCAACCTGATGAAGGCGTTCGCCGGCGAATCACAGGCCCGCAACCGCTACACCTATTACGCGTCGGTGGCCCGCAAAGAGGGCTATCACCAGATCGCCGATCTGTTCATCGAGACCGCCGAGAACGAGAAGGAGCACGCCAAGCTGTTCATGAAGGCCCTCCTCAAGCACGGCATGAACGAGCAGGTCGTCGCGATCAACGGGGCCAGCTACCCGGTGGCGTTTTCCGACACCTTGAAGAACCTGGGCTACGCGGCCGACGGCGAGAAAGAAGAGTGGACCGCCATCTACCACGATTTTGCCAAGATCGCCGAAGAAGAGGGGTATAAAGATGTCGCCACCATCTTCAAGATGGTCAGTCTGGTCGAGAAGCGCCACGAGGCCCGCTATCGCAAACTGGCCGAGAACATCAAGAATCAGATGGTCTTCAAGCGCGAGCAGAAGACCACCTGGATCTGCCGCAACTGCGGGTATGTACACGAGGGCAACGAGGCCCCCGGCACCTGCCCCGTCTGCGACCACCCCCGCGAGCATTTCCAACTGTTCGTGGAAGCCTACTGACGAAGAGAGATTGTACACCATGAAAAAATACGTTTGCGACGCCTGCGGCTACGTCTACGACCCCGCCGAGAACAACAACGTCCCCTTCGAGAAGCTGCCCGACGACTGGACCTGCCCAACCTGCGGCGTGGGCAAGGACATGTTCAGCCCCCAGTAACCGCCGCCACGTTCTCCAGCGTACCCGACCGCCGCGACGGCCCGCCCGTCGCGGCGGTCGTTTGTGCTGGCCGCGCCGCCTTTCCCCCTGGGGCTTTCCCCGTCACCCTGGCGATGGAACCACACGCCCGTCAGTCACTGACCAGGGCCGACCGCCCCGCGGTCTGAAGTGGGGGAAGCGTTCCAGCCCCTTGGGCGCCAGGACGGCACATCCTCGGCGGACCCCTCCGGTTTTCCCGCAGCGGACCTGCCGGGGTGAGCTGTTCCCCTCGCCCGAACCATCGCGGATAGCCGGAGAGGAGGTTCTCAGAGACCCCCCTGGGCCGGAAGCATCACGGGCCGCGAGTGCCACAGGGGCAGGCCCCCAGTCCGGCGCAGCCGCCAGGGAAAGGGGCGGCGTCCAGGAAAAGGGCGGCAAGGGTAAGGCTATGATGCCCCACGCCAAGGGAGAGTTCCTGCCGGCCGAAGGGCGAAACGCGCGGTCAGGAATCCTCGGGGTCGCGTTCCTTGACGACGGCGCGGATCATGCGCAGGCCGAGGAAGGCCGCGCCGACGTAGCCGACGATGCCGAGGAACAGCCCCGCCGGGATTCCGAGCACCAGGTATTCGAACCGGGTGAAGGTCAGCAACAGCGACGAGCTGAGAATCAGCGCGCTGATGACCACCGCGGCCGAGAGCTTCCCGGCGATGGCCTCGAGGTTGCGCATCAGGCGGCCCTGCTCGAGCTGCTCGATCTTGACCCGCAGGTCGCCGGCCTGCAGATCGTCGAGAATGGTCATGACGTGGGCGGGCAGCTCGTGCGACCAGTGGAAGAACTCGTTGAGCCGCTTGGCCATGGTGCGGCTCAGGTGCTTGGGGGAATAGCGCACCAGCACCAGCTTCTGGATGAAGGGCGCCACCGCCCCCTCGATGTCGAGGCTGGGATCGAGCTCCTTGCCCAGCCCTTCGATGGTCAACAGCGCTTTGCCCATCAGCGTGTATTCGTTGGGCACCTTCAGATGGTGGCGGCGGACCCCCTCAAGCAGGTCGGTCAGAATCTCGCTGAACTGGATCTGCTCGAGCGGCAAACCGACGATCTTGTCCATGACTTCTGCGATATCGCGGCGCAGCCGGGCCTGGTCGACCTTTCCTTCGCGGATGCCCATCATCATCAGGAGGCGGCCGATCTCCTCGACGTCGCGCTCGAGGAGGGCGAGGATGAGGTCGGCCATGCGAAAGCGCATGCTTTCGTCGAGGCGGCCGACCATGCCCAGGTCGAGGAAGGCAATGCGGTTGTTCTCGAGGGCGAAGATGTTGCCCGGATGCGGGTCGGCATGAAAGAAGCCGGCTTCGAAGACCATCACCAGCACGGCCTGCAAGGCGACCCGCGCCAGGGTCTTCTTGTCGGCACCAATGCTCTCGCCAAGGGTGATCTTGACGCCACGGATCCGCTCCATGGTTAGAATGCGGCGGGTCGAGAACTGCTTGTAGACGCGCGGCACCACGACGTCGGGGTTCTGCCGGAAGATCTCGGCGAACTTCAGACCGTTGCGCAGCTCGGTCATGTAGTCAAGTTCGCGGCGGATCGCCTTGCTGAACTCCTGCAGGATCCCGGTCATGTCGTAGGGCTTGAAGCGGGGAAAGCGGGTTTCGAGCGCGCGGGCCAGCATCAGCATCAGATCGATGTCGCTCTCGATGGTGGCCTGCACGCCCGGGCGCTGCACCTTGACCACCACGTCGTCGCCGGACTTGAGGCGGGCGGCGTAGACCTGGCCGATCGAGGCGGTGCCGATCGGGGTCTCCTCGAACGTCTCGAACAGGTCGGTCAGGGGCAGGCCTAGCTCGCTCTCGATTTGTTGACGGGCTTCGGCGAACGCGAAGGGCGGCACGTTGTCTTGCAGCTTCTTCAGCTCGGCGGCATATTCCGCGGGGATCAGGTCGGGCCGGGTGCTCAACACCTGGCCCAGCTTGACGAAGGAGGGCCCGAGGTCCTGGAAGACGAGGCGTAGGCGGGCGGCGGTGGTCGGCTCGACGGGTTCCTCACCCGTGGCCGGCACCTGGAACGAGCGGATCAGCGGCCCCACCCCGTAGGCCTCGGTCTTGGCCAGGGCGGTGACGAGCTGGCCGAACCCGTGCCGGGCCAAGACGGTGGCGATGTCCCGCACCCGCCGGATGTCCTTGATGACGGTCATCGGGTTGAGGGGAAAGAGGAACTGGCGGTCACTCGCCATGCCGATGCTCCTTGCGTGTCGTCGGCGTCACTATACCATCCCCGCGGGCCAGCCACTTTTCACGTGTCGTTCAGAACAGGAGTTGGGTGGCGCCGATGAGGGCGCCGAGGACGCCGCCCAGCCAGGTGATGGCGCGCAGTTCGCGGGCGGAGATGGCCTGCACCAGCGTTTCCAGTTCTTCGGGCGGGTAGCCGAGCAGTTCGGTACGGACGATGCCTTCCATGTCGACCGCCTCGAGCACCTGGGGGGCCTTGTCGGAAACGACCTGCAGGAGGTGGTCGAGGGCGATGGCGGTGGCCTGCCCGATCAGCTCTGGGCTGGCGAAGCGCGCCACCCGGCCGATCGGCAGGTTGACCAGGATGTCGAACAACCACCATCCCTCTTTCTGGAAGAAGGCGGAGATCCGGCCGCGGCAGAGGTCGGTGCAGAGGGCGTGCGTCCAGGTGGTCGGGAAGTCTTCGGACAGGCCAGCCAGCAGTTGCACCAGGTTGCGGGCGGGCCGGAGGGCGAGGCGGCGGGCCTCGTCGGCCAGCGTGCGGGCCAGGAATTCCCGCAGTTCGGACTTGTGCAAGCCCTGTTCGGCGAAGTCGGTCATCCGCTCGAGCAAGCGGTCAAGCGACTCGGCCGACCGGCCCGACAGCAGATCGGTGGGGGTGCGGCCCAGTAGGTCGGCAAGCAGCTCGAGCAACGCCTTCTCGAAACGGGCGCGGGTGTCCGCATCGGCCAGGGCCGCCTTCAGTTCGGGCACGTTGGCCGCAAACATGGCATCGACCCGTTCAAGGATGGGCTGTTTGAACACCGTTCGGGCCCCCATCTCGATGATGCCGGTGAAACTGCCAGGATCTTTGACCGGTTTGTTCATCTCCTTCTCGACGCCGTCGCGCACCGCGCGCCGGATCTTATCGAGGTTCTCAGGGCTGAACAGGGCTTGCGAGATCCGCTCCTGCAACACGGGGGCCAGGGCTGCCATCTCGGTCTTCAGCACCTCGTGGGCTTCGGGGGGCAGGGAATCGCCGAGGGACCGCGCCGAGTTGGCCCAGTCGACGACGAGACGCGACATGCCCTGCTTGAGCGCGACGCGCACATCGCCCTGCCCGAGGAACTCGTCGAGATAGGCGCGCAGGCGGCCTTCGAGGTCGACCTCCTGGTGGCGCAGGATCTCGTCGGGACAGCGGGCCAGCGCCTGGTCGAGCAGGCCGGCGACGAAGGCGTGCCCGGGTTCGGTGGCGAGCCAGTCTTCGATGGCGGTGCCGAGGCGGCCGAGAGCGGCCGACACCGTCTCGGCGAGGCGGGTCTTTTCGGAGGGCGACAGATACTGACAGAGCGCGCCAAGGTCCTGTTCCAGGAACCGGTCGAGCATCTCGCGGATCATGCGTTCGATGGAGGCGCGCACGTCGGGGTCGGCGAAGCGGGCCACGATCTTCTCGCGGGTCAGCAGGCGGGTGGTGACCACGGTGGCGATCTTGGCCGCCAGCTCGGGCTGCCGTTTGGGGATCAGCCCCTGCCACTCCATGCCCAGCAGGCCCACTTTGCGATAGGGGCGGAAGATCATCTTGATGGCGATGCCGTTGGTCAGCCCGCCGATCACGAACCCCACCGTCACCGGGTTGAACAGGACATCCCACACCGTCATGCGTGCCCTCCCGACCGTTTGACTTTATCCTGTTCCCCAGGGAGAGGCAAGAGGGAACGGCACAGCCGCGGGAAAATCCCCTTTGCTTCAGCACGGAATGCCGATTTTTTCGTATCCCCCGATGTTGGCGTGGAGATTTCATCGGTGGATTCCACAAAAACGCCTGTTGCACGAACGCCCCAAACCGTCCATTTTTGGGTACCGTCCATTCGGAGATGCCGACCGGATCAGGGGCGCTATGCACACGGCGAACGAAAAAACCGATTCAGGCAACAGGTTCAAACGCCCCGCGCGGGGCGGGGCGTCGGGATATGGGAACAGTCCGGGCGGAGGCGGGGGCTCAGATCACCGTCGTCGGCGCGTCGGGATCGACGAGGGCGGCGGTGGCGGCCGGGGCATCGCCCTCCGCTGGCGGGTTCTCCGCGGGACTGGGGGACGGGGAGTCGCCTTCCGTGGCGTCGGCCGCGGTGGGGGCGGCATCCGTGACGGGAGCCTCGCCGGACCCGATGGTGGCAGCGGGGGCGGCGGGGCGACCGAGATCCTCGAGGAAGGAACGGACGAGGTCGAGGAATTTCTTCAGGAAGTCGAGGGCCGCGTCGGGCGGCCGGGTCTGATCACCGGTCAGCTTGACCTGGGCGGCGGAGCGGATGGGGTCCTGGAATACCCGTCCCGAACTCCCGGAGGGGAGCGGGCCGCTGACCAGAGTGATCTCGACCCCTTCGCGGTTGTGCAGCCTGGGGCGGGTCTGGGCGGTGGCCTGGGTGGCAGTGGCGGCCGAGTTGATGTGCAGGCGGGCCAGGTCGAGGGCCCCGGTGGTGGTGAGAGGGCTGGCCGGGACGGAGTTTCCCGACAATGAGGGAAGGCCGATCCCGCTCTGGACGGCGAGCAGAGAACTGGACAGGGATTCCAGGCCCTGGGTAGCGCGGCGGCGGAGGCTGTCGAAGAACGAGCCGGTGGCGGCGGGGCCGGCTTGCATGACCTGGTCGGTGCCCAGCAGGAAGGCGCCGACCGGATCGCCCGACCAGCCGACCTGCTTGACGAAGGTGTCGGCGACGGCGCGGCCGGTCTCGAAGAACGAGGCCTGCATGGGCGTTCCCCACTCGCCGAGATCGCCCGCGACCCGGGCGAAGAACGAGAACTGCCAGCCGTAGCCGCCGGGTGCCGCCGCGGCCTTGGCCAGAGACGGGCAGGAGCCACACGGCTGGTCGACCTTCAGAACGGTGCCGGCGGGAGGAGCCCCGCCGGCGAGCGGGGCCAGGACGACGCCCGCGTCCATACCTGGGCGCCTGACTCCGGCGACGGTCCGGGTCACGCGGAAGGCGACCTGGACCTTGTTCTGAAGGGTGGCATCGAACCCCGACCCTGACGTGGCCGCCGTCCCGCTGCTGGAGTTGGAGCTCGAGGTGGTTGAGGAGGAGGAGGAGGTAGTGGTAGTGGTAGTGGTGGCGGGGGCGGGAGCGGCGGTGGTCGCGGCCGGGGAGGAAGTGGTGGAGGGAGTCGGGGCATACAGGGTGCCGACGGGCTGAACCGTGGTGGTGGTCATGGCGTTGCCTCCTGATGCTTCTCTTGTGGTGGTCCTTGGTGCCCACCCCGGCGGGCGCCTCGCCATCCGTGGGTGCGAGAGCGGTTGGTGGGGGTCGGCGGGCCCCGGGCCCTGGTTGCCTTGTGGCCTTATCAGGCCCGGGGCGCCTTCCCTCTGCCGGAGGTTCCGTGCGTCCTAGCGTCCGATGTGGAGGGTCGGCCGACTTCCCTTTCGTGCCGGACCTTCGATCTCCCAGTCCCAAAGGATCCATCCCTCGATGCGCTTCACACGATCTTTTCTGATGGTGGTGGACATGGCTCGCTGCCTCCTTATTTTCGGGCCGGACGGGGGGCTATCCTGTTTCCCTGACTCCTACATACCTCATCGTCCCACGCGAGCCCGCCCTTGAAGCCAACGGCGCGGCGTTTTCATGGCAAATGGCCCACTTTTCTCCTCCGCACGCGATTTTTCCGTTCCACAAACCTAATTCTGAACTGGGCTGCCCAAGCGCATTCGGGAAGTCTTATGTGTCCCTCGCCCAAGCCATCGGGCGATCGTCCCCGGGAAATCGGGGTCAGGAATGACCCACCCTGCCCCCCACTGACCGCCGGGGACACATGGATTTTCTGAACCCGCATCTAGAGCGGGTCAGAAAATTCGGTTTGTGGAACGGGGACGGGAAGGCGTTCCGTTCCGCGGGGGTGAGGGGGCGCCAGGCGCCTTTGGGGAGGTCACCGAGGGGAAGGGAGCCGATGGCGACGCGGATCAGTCTGAGCACCTCGATCCCGAGCGCTTCGAGCAGGCGGCGGATGTGGCGGTTCTTCCCTTCATCGAGCACGATCTCGAGCCAGCAGTGCTTGACGCCGGTGCGAAGGACGGACACCTGTTTGACGGCGAGTCGGCCGGCGGTGGGCCGCGGACCTCCGGGCGACGAGCGGGCGGGCGACCGGCTCCCGGAAGGCCGCGGGGGGGAGCGCAGGCGCTCGGAAGGCCGCGGGGGGGAGGGCGCGGAGCCCGTGGCATCCTCCCCCGGGTCGGGAACGCCCTCGCGCAGGCGTCGCAGGAGGGTCTCGTCCGCGATGCGGTCGATCTGGACGTGGTAGGTCTTGTCGATGTGCGAAGCAGGGTCGAGCAGGCGGGCGGCCCACCCGGTGTCGTTGGTGAAGAGCAACAAGCCCTCGCTGGCGCGGTCGAGGCGTCCGACGGGGCCGACCCAGGGCAGGTCGGGGTCGTCGAAGCATTCGTAGACGGTGGCACGCCCCTTTTCGTCGGAACGGGTGGTCACCAGGCCGCGGGGCTTGTTCAGCATCAGGTAGACAAACTGGGGACGCTGCACCGGCACCCCGTCGACGGCGATCCGGTCGCGGGCAGGATCGAGGCGGCGGTTGGGATCGCGCTCGAGGCTTCCGTTGACGGTGACGGTGCGGGTGGCAATCACTTCTTCGGCCTGCCGGCGCGAGCAGAACCCGAGCTTGGAAAGGGCGCGCGCCAGGCTGACCCGGGGTTGCGCACCAGAGTCACCATCCGGTCGCCGGGAGAATTTCTTGGGTGAGTGGGAAGAAACTGAGCGACGGCGAGGCGGAACCGGGTCAGCGTCATCATGCCAACCCTGGCGCCCGCTCCCCGGACCTTCATGCCTGGGCCGCGGCGGCCGGGTCGGCGGAGGAGCGCCGTCCCTGGCGCCTGCGGCCCACTTCCCCCGCCCTGAGGGTCGAGACCGATCCGGGTCATCTCTGGCTGCATCACGCGGGGGAACGGGCTGTGGACGCGTGGCAGAAGGGGGCCGCGGCCGTTTGGCATAGGCCGTCCATTCGTTCCGGTGGCGGGGGAAGGGCCGAGCTTTCATGCAGTTCCTCACCCGGCGGGCAGGCAGATCACCCCGCCGACGAGAGGAAGATACCGCAAGCCGCCTCCCCCGGGCAAACTCGGGCAGACAGTCGGGTAGCCTTCCCGTACGATACATGGTAATAAAGAAGGGTCTCACCATATCCCAGGGGGTAACCGTGTCACAGATCCGTTCCATCGCCATCCTCTCATTGGGGGCCCTTCTCCTGCTCGTTCCCGCCGCCCAGGCGTTCCAGAACGTCTGTCCCGCCTGCCGCACCCAGGCCGACCCCGAGGATGTGGTCTGCCGCAAGTGCCTGTGGCTCCTGAACCATTGCCTGATCTGCGGGACCACCAACCCGGTCAGCGCCAACTTCTGCTCGAACTGCGACAATGCCCTCGCTCCCAGCCGGGTGCTGGCCACCATCGCCCCGGAGGTCAGAGCGAAACTGAAACTCGGCGCCTCGCCGCGCGCCCTGCTGGAAAGAGACCTCACCAGGTTGCAGCACCTGCTCGACGTCGGCCGGGGCAACCCTGAGGAACTGCTGTTCCAGATGGGGCTGACCTTGAAGAAGATGGAATTCGCTGCCCGGGAGGCGGGTGTCTGGGCCGACTTCCTGGCCCGGTTCCCCGATTCACCGAAGGCCGAAGAAGCACGAAAGATGCGGGCTGACGCCCTTTTCCGGTGGGGGTTTCTGTTCTATCAGCAAGGGGAATTGGACGCCGCCGCCGAGCGATTTCAGCAGGCCACCGAGACCGACCCGCGGAACGACACCGCCTGGACCTGGCTGGGCCGGGTGCGGCTCACACTGGCCGACGGCCCGGGGGCCAAGGCCGCGCTCCAGCAGGCCCTGGCGATCAACCCCGCGAACCGTTCGGCCCGCTCTCTGATGGGGGTCAAACCCGCCGCCCAGCGCCCTCCCCCACCCCCAGCCCCCGAGCCGGAGCCGGCCCCGGTCCCCTCGCCGCTGTATTCCCAGCCCTGAACGCCGGCCCATCCGGGCCAGGAGGACGCCGTGGAAGACAAGCTCAAAGCCATCCGGGAAGCCCTGCGCGTGATCCCGGAAATGAAGACTCGCTTCGGGGTCAAGCGCAACCAACAGGAGAACGACCCGCTGATGTTCGTCGGCGTCACCGACACTTCCGCGATCAAGGACATCGCCCCCCTGGTCGAGGAGTTCTTCGGCAAGCCCTATAAACCGCCGGGCGAGACCGCTTTCTTGATGAACCTGTTCGACCACTTCGTCAAAGAGGTGGGCGGGGTGCGACGCGAGCAGACCCTGTTCCGCAAGGAGATCGGCAAGGGGCTGAACCTGTTCTGCGCCTTCTGGCCGTGGGCTTCCGACCCGGCCAAGACCTCGGTGCGCATCGGGCTGCTCTGCGCCGAGGAGAAAGTGGAAAAGGCCCTGGCCAAGGCTGTCAAGGATGCGTTCCGCGAACAACGTCCTGAGGAGGGCGGCGCAGCCTGACGAAAGTGCAGCTTCAGTGGCCCTCCCGGTGGACGGCGACTCAGGCGTCGATGCGGATGCCGATGGCCTGCAGCTCGGGAACCAGCACTTCGGCCAGACGTTCGACGATGCGTCGCCGCTGGTCGGGGGTGGTGTGGTTCAACCGATAGTAATCCTGCGAGGAACCGACCTGTTCGAGCCGGTCGAGAAGGCGATGGATCTCGATGGCGTCAGAGATGTCGGTGCGGGTCATCGGAACGGATTGCGGTGCGTCATGGAGGTGGGGGTTGTATAGCACCACCTTGGAGGGGACTGCAACCACCAACCGGACAGCCCCATTTCCGTGCCCCCTGATCAGGCAAAGCCTGGCAGGCAGCCTGTGAAAATTTTCGCCGACCACAGGCCACGAGAGAACGGTTTTTCCGGCAGCGGAAAGTGTGCTACCAGAGCCACTTTCCCAATAAGAGTGCACACCCTGGCCGAGGGAAGATCGCTGAAAAGTCAGGGAACGGCTGAACATTCGGGCCGACAGCCACCGACCACCCCACCCCTCGAAACCAGCATCAGACGGCGGAGTGAGAATTGCCGTCACTCCGGCGAAGGCGTTGACCCGCTTGCCGGTTTGCGATACCGTGCGGTGGAAAGGAATCGCCGCATCCCCCATGTCTTCCCATCTGCACATCATCCAGGAGATCCTGACCCATCGGCTGTCCGCGACGGACGTCGAGCGGATCCTGGCCCACCTGGCCGAGACGGAGCCTGACCGCTATGCGGCGGCGGTGGCCGACGTGCTCGGGCATGTGGCCTCGCTGCTCGAGATCTCCAACCGGCTGCTCGACAATCTGCTGCTGATGATGATCCGCATCAGCACCCAGTTGGTCGAAGCGGAGCGGGGCACCCTGTTCCTGATCGACCAGGAGAACCGGGAACTGTTTTCGCGGGTCATACAAGGGGAAAATGTCGCCGAGATCCGCTTTCCGCTCGATCAGGGGATTGCCGGGGCTGTGCTGGCGGGGGGAGAGCCGATCGTGCTGGCCGACCCGTACAGCGATCCCCGATTCAACCAGGAGATCGACCGGCAGACGGGCTTCCAGACGCGAAATATTCTGGCCCTGCCCATTCGCTGCGAGCGGACCGGCAACGTGATCGGGGTGCTGGAGGTGCTGAACAAGCGCCAGGGAACCTTCACTCCGGCCGACGTGGCGGCGTTGCAGAGCGTCACCAGACAGGCGGCCACCGCCCTGCTGAACGCACAAAATTTCGAGCAGGTGCAGCAGGCCCGCGAGAACGAGTCACGCCTGCTCGAGATGACGGCGGCCATCTCCAGCGAGCTGAAGCTGAAACCCCTGCTCGAGAAGATCATGGAGTCGGTCAGCCTGATCCTGAACTGCGACCGCAGCACGCTCTTCCTGCACGACGAGAAGCGCAACGAACTGTGGTCACAGGTGGCCCTGGGGCTGGGCGGGCAGGAGATCCGCTTCCCCGCGAACCGCGGCATCGCTGGCGAGTCGTTCTCGACGGGGCAGACGATCAACATTCCCGACGCCTACGCCGATCCGCGGTTCAACCAGGAGATCGACAAGAAGACGGGCTACCGCACCCGCAACATCCTGTGCATGCCGGTGGTCAACCGGCACGGCAAGGCGATCGGGGTCACCCAGGTGTTGAACAAGCGCGACGGCGCGTTCACGCGGCTCGACGAGAAGAAGCTGCGCACCTTCTCGGGGCAGGCGGCGATCGCCATCGAGAACGCCAAGCTGTTCGACGAAGTGCTCAGCATGAAGAACTACAACGAAAGCATCCTGCAAAGCCTGAGCAACGGCGTGATCAGCGTCAACGCCCTGCGCCGGATCGAGAAGGCCAACCAGGCCGCCCTGCGGACGTTCGGGCTCGAGCACGACCAGATGATCGGGAAGTATTCCGACGTCTTCTTCACAGGCGACAACCACTGGATCGTCGACAGCCTGCGTCGGGTGATCGCCACCAACGACCCAGACATGTTCTATGATGCCGAGATCGTCAACTGCAAGAACGAGCGGCTCGCAGTCAACCTGGCGATCGCGCCGCTGCGCAACGCCGAAAACCAGGCGGTGGGCGGGCTACTGGTGTTCGAGGACCTGACCAAGGAGAAGCGGCTGAAGGGGACGCTGGCCCGCTACATGACCAAGGAAGTGGCCGACCAGCTGATGAACAGCGAAGCCGAGCTGGGCGGACAGATGAAGGAACTGACCGTCTTGTTCTGCGACATCCGCAATTTCACGACCATTTCGGAGAAGCTGGGCCCGCAGGAAACGGTCGCCATGCTCAACGAGTATTTCACGCTGATGGTCGACATCGTTTTCCATCACGGCGGCATTCTCGACAAGTTCATCGGCGACGCCATGCTGGCCGTCTTCGGCGCCCCGTTCAGCTCGGGGGAAGACGCCGATCGCGCCGTCACCACGGCGGTCGAGATGATGCGTGCCCTGCGCCGGTTCAATGCCGACCGGCAGGCCCGCGGGCTCGAGCCGATCGCCATCGGGGCGGGCATCAACACCGACCAGGTGCTGGTCGGGAACATCGGCTCGCTCAAACGCATGGACTACACGGTCATCGGCGACGGGGTCAACCTCGCCTCACGCCTGGAAGGAGCCAACAAGTTCTACGATTCGGGCATCCTGATCAGCGAGAAGACCTACCGGTCGCTGAAGTTCCGCTATCACGTGCGGGAAGTGGATCTGCTGCGCGTCAAGGGCAAGAAGGAGCCGGTGAAGATCTACGAGGTGCTCGACCACTACGACCTCGACTCGTTCCCGCAGCTCGACGAAGTGCTCCGGATCCATGCCCAGGCGCTCGAGCTCTACCGACACCGCGAGTGGGCCAAGGCGGAAGCCCGGTTCCAGGACGTGCGGAAGCTGCGGGGCGACGATGGCCTGGCGCGGGTCTACCTCGAGCGGTGTTCCCACTTCCGGGTCGAACCGCCACCCATCGGCTGGGACGGCGTCTGGACTGCCACGAACAAATCCTGACCTGGGGGCGGTTCTTCCGCCGTGGAAGATCGGTCTTGAGGACGAACTCCCCCCTTGGAGGGTCAGGAACTGGAGGTCGCAATGGATCGCCAGACCGCCACCGTCCTGATGATGCCGCGCAGACCTGGGGATGGCAAAGGGTCAGAACTCATTCGAGGGAGAACGGCAGTTCGATGGCCTGGCTGGCGGCGGGGAGACCGGCATTTCGGGGGTCGAACCGGATGAAGGTGACCTGGGTCACGGGGTCGCGATAGGCGACCGAGAAGGTCCAGTCGCGTTCCCGTTCGGAGCGCAGGAATTCGTTGAGGCAGACGGCGTCGAGGGTGGCCTGGTCGATGTCGGGCGGCAGGGGCCGGTGCAGGTAGGCCAGGGTGGCGAACACCCGGAAGCCGCGGTCCCAGGCGGTGCGGAACAGGTCACCCCGCGCCCGGGCGGCCAACAGGTCCGGGTCGGCGGCGAAACAGTGGCCGTGCAGGACGGGCACATCGAGCGAGAACGAGAAGATGCCGTCGTCGAACTCGAGGACGCCGGCGCCGGGCGCCCCGGCCGCCACCCCGGCGGTGAGAGCGGCGCGATTGGCCCAGAACCGGAACAGGTGCTTGTTGTAGTCGGTGGCCAGCTTGAAGCGCAGGAAGCCGTTGGCCTGCACGAGGAGCAAAGCGGCCACCACCGCCCAGACGAGGATGGGGCTGGCGGGGCCGTCCGCGTCCCCGCTGGGTGCCTCCGTCGCCACCCGCGCCGGGCCGACGGGCGTGGCCTCCGCCCCGGCGGCCTCGCACGGCGCCCGTCCGCGGACGGGGCGTTCGAGCGGGACGGCCAGGCGCGCCACCCCGCGGGCCACGATCAAGTCTGTTACCAAGAAGGAGATGGCGTAGTACCATGGACCAGTATGTACCATGGCAACATTGATAATATTGTACAATGCCTTCAGGATGACTCCGCCACTCAGCAGGAAGAGGATCCGACCGTCGCGATCGGCCAGGCAGCGCCTCTGAAAGGCGGACGCACCACTCGCCTCGGGGCCGGCTGGGGCCACGGCGTTCGGGGAGGTGGCGACCGGGACGACGACGCTGGCACCCGCCGGGGCAGAAGCCGTGACCGTGGGCAACGACTGCCCGGACGGAGAAGCCACGCCCGGGCCTGCTCCATCCGACCTGCCGAGGATCTCTGGCGGGTCGCCACCAAGCGGCCGGGGGATGGCTTCCCCGACACCGAAATCTCGGGAGGTTCCGGCCAAGCCCAGGGCTCCGGGGTTCTGGGCGGAGCCACCAGAAGAGACGGGGATCGCCGACCGCGAAGTCAGACGGCGGGTCAGCCAGAGGGTGGCCACGGCCAGCGGTGCCCAGAGCTGAACGGTGCGGTAGGCGATCTCCTTCCAGACGAACCCGGTCTGGGAACGGATCACCGTATTCGGATAGAGGGTCTGCACCAGACAGCGCAGATTCTCCCACACCCCGAGACCGCCCTTGCTCATGGCGCGGAGCGGCAAGAGAGAGCCGGCCCGGAAGAAGTTGTAGGCCAGATAGCTGCTGATCGCCGCCACGGGGAGGGCGAGAAAGACCAGCAGGCTGCCGGCCCGGCGGTTCGCGAAGGCCGGCGACACCAGGATCACCAGGAGAGGCGGCAGCAGGAAGAACCCGTCGTCGAGCCGGGCCAGGGTCAGCAGCGTGAGCAGGGCCGAGATCGTCAACAGGGACCGCCGGTCAGAGGAGCCCAAAGCGTCGCCCCGAACCAGGATCAGCAGGAGGATGCCGAACAGGAAGATGGAGAGCGGCGATTCCATGCCGTTCATGAAACTCCAGCGGCTGCCGAACTGGGGTTCCAGCAGGGCGCCGGCGGCCAGAAAATAGAAGCCCGGAACGGCCGCCAGCAGGGCGGCCACCCCCGCCAGGGTCCATTGCCAGAGAGGGTGGAAGCCATTGGTCGGGCGCTGCCCATCGAACGTGAAGAAATCTTTCCCCACCGAATGGCGGGCGACGGCCAGGTAGGTGAAGGCATCGGTGTTGAAGAACTGGAAGGCCGCCACCTGACCCCGTTCGACGAGCACGGTCAGGGGCGGATACGCCACCGCCAGCAGAATGACGACGAAGAGCAGGAACCCGCGGCTCACGCCTGGCCTCCGATCTGAATGGTCCGCCCAGTGTAGCACTCCTCCGAACCCTGGCACCACATTGCCATCCGCCCGCCAGCCATTCTCGGTGAGCCGAAATACCCATGAAGAGCGGCTCGGGTGGCCGATGTACCGAATCATCCATGGCCGAAGGTTTCCGCAGCGATCCGAACGATCGACCAGACAAGCCCGATCGCCCGATAGGAGGCGGTGCGGCTGGGTTCACGGGCGAGGCGAGGAGGAGGGAGGGAGGGAGGGAGGAACCCAAGGCGAGCAACCGAAGGCTGGGTGAAGGAGCGGCTCGGCCGCCCACTCCCAGCCAGCGTTTGCCGACATCGGACGCAGACCGGGAATTGCGGTCCGCCCGCCCGAGCACATGAAACCTGGAGCCTCGCCGCGAGCAGAGCCGTGATACCATGGGCGGGAATCCGCAAGGGAGGAGAATGCCGCATGCCCGTTCCCCCACCGTGTCCGTGGCTGTTCCGACGGGCGACACTGCACCTGGCGGGGCGGCCGCCCCTGCGCCCCGGGGCCCTGCTCGTGCAGGACGGCCGGATCGCCTGGCTCGGCCCCGACGAGGCGGCCCCGACCCCGCCGGCCGGGGCCGAGGTCATCGACCTGGGCGGAGCCTCGCTGCTGCCGGGCTTCCAGGATGCCCATCTGCACCCGTTCATCGGGGCCATCGACCTGCTCGAATGCCGGCTCGCCCCCACCGACGGCCCCGACCGCGCCGCCGCGCTGGTCGCGGCCTGGGCCGCCGCGCATCCCGAGGCGACCTACATCCGCGGCAGCGGGTGGGGCTACGGGGCTTTCCCGCCGGCCGGGCCGCACCGCCGCTGGCTCGACGCCGTGGTGCCTGACCGGCCGGTCTTCCTGAAGGCCAACGACGGCCATTCGGCGTGGGTCAATTCGGCCGCCCTGCGCCTGGCCGGCATCAGCCGCGACACCGTGCCGCCCGACGGCGGGGTCATCGAGCACGATCCCGCCGATGGCGAGCCGACCGGCGTGCTGCGCGAATGGCCCGCCATGCTGCTGGTAGCCGACCATTTCCCCCCCCCGGAACCCAGGGAAATGCTAGCGGCCGGCCGCCTCTTCCTGGAGCGGGCGGCCAGGTTCGGCATCACCGCCCTGCACGATGCCCAGGGCAAAGATCCCCATCCCGAGTTGTGGCACGCCCTCGAAGAGCGCGGGGAGCTGTCGGTACGCGTCACCGCCTCGCGCCGGCTGCACCAGAAGAAGGGGGCCGAGCAGCTCGAGGGACTGCTGGGGGCGGTGGGGAAGTGGCGATCCCACCTGTTCCGGTTCACCTCGGCCAAGGTGTTCATCGACGGGGTGGTCGAGGGGAACACCGCCTTCCTGCTGGCACCGTATGCCAACCGCCCCGACACCCTGGGCGAACCCATGTGGGATTCTCCCGACCAGCTGGGCCGGCTGACCGCCGCCCTCGGCCGGGCCGGGCTGCCCATCCACGTGCACGCGGTGGGCGACGGCGCGGTGCGGTTCGCCCTCGACGCCATCGCCGCCGCCCGCGCCCTGGGGGCCCCTGCCGACCTGCGACACCAGATCACCCACGCCGACCTGATCGACCCGGCCGACCTGCCCCGGTTCGCCGCCCTGAACGTGATCGCCAACCTGCAGCCGGCCTGGTTCTGCCGCGACCAGTCCTTCCCCACCATCACACTGCCCGCCCTCGGCCCCGAGCGGGCGGGCCGCCTCTACCCCCTGGCCAGTCTGCGGCGGCACGGCGCCCGGGTCGCCTGTTCGAGCGACTGGCCGTTCGGCGGCGACACCGTCACCTTCGACCCGCTCGAGTCGATCCGCACGGCGGTCACCCGGCGCGCCGCCGGCCAGCCACCGGGCACCGAACTGGCACCGGACGAGGCGGTCGACCTGGCCACCATGCTCGACCTGCACACCCTTGGATCGGCCTACGCCAACTTCCGGGAGGCCGACACCGGCTCTCTGGAAGTCGGCAAACTGGCCGACCTCGTGGTCTACGACCACGACCTGTTCGCTCTTCCCATCGACGATCTGCCAAAAGCCCGGGCCATCCTGACCCTTTTGGAAGGCCGCCCTGTGTGGCAGGGAAAATGAGGTTCCCCTAGCGACAGGGAGCCTCCGGCCCAGGGTGATGGAGCGACCGCGGCGCCGCAGCGGTCACCAGATGCCGCGCCCGGGGCGGCAACCGCCCCGCCGGCGCCCCCCTTTCCGCCCCCTCGGCCGCGCCGACTCAAGGGCCAGATGGAGTCGAAGGCGCGGCGGCTGGAGCAGCCAGGAAGTCCAGGGCTTCCTCGAGCGCCCAGACGGCGAAGACGTGGGCCCAACGGTGCCGGTGCGTCCGCAGGTTCCGACCCTCTTCCCAGCCATGTTCGAGGATGAACCGCCGGAAGATCTCGACCTGCGGCAGGTTGTACTCGTCGCGGTCTCCCGCGCTGAGCAGGATGCGCCGCCGCGGGACGGCCGGGTGCAGGGCATACGGGTAGGCCCCGCCGTCGCACCAGAAGGCGGTGAAGGGGGAATCGGGTCGGGTCAGGGCTTCGATCGCGGCAAAATACCCCCCATTCGAAAAGCCGGCCAGCACCACCCGGCTGGGGTCGACGGGATATGAGGCGATCAAGTGGCGAGCCAGTGCCACCAGGAACTCCCGATTTTCCGCGAACCCCTCGGGATACCAGGCCCGCACGTCGGGCCGTTCGGGGAAGGACCCCGGCCGACCACGCGGGAAGACGGCAATGAAACGCCGCTCCGCCACCTGGTCAGCGAGCGCCCAATAGGTTTCGCTGGTTCCGACCGAGGGAGAACCCAACCCGTCGAACCCCTGGAGGAAAAACAACAACGGCAACCGCTCCCCCGGCCGGGTCGTTGGCGGCGTGACCAGATAGTACGTCCGCGGCCCGTCCGGCGTCTCCAAGGGAAGCTCGGGCCACGGGAGGGGCAACCACATCTTGATCTGAGGAATCCACAGCCAGATGGCAACCACCCACAGGAACACCGCCAGGAGGACCAGCCGTTGGCCCACCCGCCGCCGCGACACGTCCGACTCCGCTCCATGGTTCATTCCCTACCCCCACCCTGACCCTCAGGCTCGGCCCCCCTTTCCCATTCTGGATAGGCGGTCTGGCAGGTCGCTCGCACTCCCCCTGCGTGCCGCCGACACTCTCTGATGGTCTTCACCCTCCGCCACCCCTGGGCATCCACGTGGAACCCGCCGGAAGGATAGTCGGCACCCGGCAAGTCCTCCCCTCTCAGGAGGCCCAGACCCTCCGGCCACGAGGCAAGCCTGGACTTCCGATTCGGCTTCTGGCCGGGCGCCACTGCTGCATGCCGATGGACAGTGCGCGTGACTTTCGGTTCCACCCCTTCCAGGAAAGGCGATGCGCCTGGCCAAGCCACTTCGTTGGCCCCCTGCGGGATGGCTGGTGCCACCGACAACGAAATTCCCTTTCCAAGCACGCTTTGGTAGAATAAGGTTCCCATCACGGCAGGCTCGTTGGGCTCGACGGACGTCGGAGGCCTGCCGGACATCCCTGCAATGGATGCTCCCATGGTTCGAAGATACTCCCTGTTCACCTTGCTGGCAATCCTGGCCGGCTGCGCCGCGGCCTTTGCCCAGGCCCTCCCCGGCAAAGTGATCGACGTCGGCACCCCGACCTGCCCGATCAGTGGCGAGAAGGTCGCCGAGGGCATGGTGCTGTTGCACGAGGGCAAGCTCTACCATTTCTGCTGCCCCGGCTGTATCGGCACGTTCCAGAAAGACCCGGCCGCCGCCCTCGCCAAGATCAAGGATGCCAAGGAGACCCCGCTGAACCTGACCAACGTCGACGGGAAATGCCCCTTCCCCCATCTGCTCACCGCCGGGCCACACCAGGTCGAACTGCGCATGACCGACGGGTCGGAGATGCCCTACGCCCTGACCGTCACCTGGCACGCCTGGCAGCCAGAGTCGGCGGAAGCGTGCCGCCTGAGCCTGGCCACCAGCCTGACCGCGGCCACCGTGGCCGAGGGCGCCCTCGCCGAGGCGCGCGTCGAGATCGGCAACCGCCGCAAGGACGTCTGCCCGATGCCGGTGGCCATCATCGGCCTGCCCGGCGGCCTCGAACCTCGGCACGACCAGTTGAAGGAGCTGGTCAAGGCCGGCATTATCGACGCCTACGAGGTGCGGGGGCGCGACGTCGTCCTCTATTGGCGCGCCTTCAAGCCCGAAGAGAAGCGGTCGGTGCCGATCAGTTTGGTGGCCGCCATTCCCGGCACCTACACGGGCCCGGCCGCCCGGGCCTACCTCTACTACACCGACGAACACAAGGTCTGGGCCCCGGGGCTGCGCGCCACCATCATCCCGCTCGACCGCCCGGCCCGCTGACCGGTCCGGCAGACCCGGGCGAGATACCACCCGGGTCTGCCAAGCCGCCCGCCCCCCTCCCCATGGACCACGACTTGTGGTACAATGGGTCGGAAATGCCTCATGCCCACAACCGTGCCCAACCTACGTAACCGCTTGGCTTCGCGCCCCTCGAGTTTTCAGGGGTGGGCCACCTGGCTGATCACGGCCGTTCTGATCGCCGGCGTGAGTCAAGTCTACGGCCAGGACGCCGGGGAACAGCCGACCTTCCGGGCCACGGTGGTCGATTTCCCCCTGGTCGCGGTGCGGGTCAAGCTGCTGGCCTCGGAGCCGCTCGATCTGACGGCCGACGCGTTCAAGATCAGCGAGGATGGGGTGGCCATCGACGGGTTCTTCCTGGCCAGCGCCACGCCGCGCTTCTTCCTGACCCTGCTGCTCGACCGTTCTTCGAGCGTCGAGTCGGTGATGGGCGATATCAAACGCTCGGCCGTGCACTTCCTGACCTCGCTCCCCCCCGAGACCCGCATCAGCCTGATGAGCTTCGGCAGCGACACCGACATCCACTGCGACCACACCACCGATCGCCGCACCCTCATCGAAGGCATCAAGGCCCTGCGTCCCTGGGGTGGCACCGCTCTCTACGACGCACTGCACGTGGCCTGCGAGCAGCTCTACGCCAACTCCGACCCCCGTGACCTGCGCACCATCGTGCTGTTCACCGACGGCCGCGACGAGACCCCCGCCCTGCGCACGCAGATGTCGATCAAGAACCTGCCCGACGTGCTGAAACTGGCGCTCCGCCACAATATCCGGCTGATCACGGTCGGCATGGGCGAGGAGATCGACCGCCGGGTGCTGCAACAGATGGCCCGTGAGACCGGGGGGTGGGAATCCTACGCCCCCACCGCCAAGGAGCTCCACGGCATCTACCAGTCGATCAGTCAGAAGATCCGCCGCGAACGGCACTTCGTCATCCAGTATCTGACCCCGCGCGCCGACCGCGATGGGGCCGGCCGGCAGGTCAAGATCGAGGTGACCCTGCCCGACGGCTCGCGTATCGCGGGCGAGGCATCCTACGAAGCGCCAGCCCCCCGGCCCGGGTCACGGCCGACGATGTCACCGCCGCCGCCACCCGGCGAGAGCCCGGACCCCAGTCCTGCCCCCGGCCCCGGCCTGGACATCGCCCCGCCTGACCTGCTCCCCCCCGTC
>CALLCO010000102.1 GCA_937998695.1 Candidatus Ozemibacteraceae bacterium | reverse complement strand
GGCCCTCAGCCCGGCCCTCAGCCCGGCCCTCAGCCCGGCCCTCAGCCCGGCCCTCAGCCCGGCCCTCAGCCCGGCCCTCAGCCCGGCCCTCAGCCCGGCCCTCAGCCCGGCCCTCAGCCCGGCCCTCAGCGAGGCCCTCAGCGAGGCCTTTCGCCCGGCCCTCAGCCAGTCCCTGAGCTTTCCATTCCTGGACCCATTCCTTGACGGTCTCTTCGAGCATGGGGGGAACCTCCTGTAATTCTTGGAACTCGGGGAAGTGATGACCCGGCACCTTGCCGGGGAGAAGGACTCGACCGATCCAGACCGTAAATGAACGGCGCAAGCCGGTTTGTTCGGGTTCGCGCCACCAGTCAATCAGACGCTCCAGGGTTTCCTTAATCTGCTGCGGAGTCCGGCAGCGCTCGAGAGCGAAGAGGCTGGCGACCAAGTTGCGCGCGGCCAGCGACTCGGGCGGGCAGGCTCCCTCTTCGATCAACAGATACCGAAGCCGGGGCAGATACTCGCGCAGTTTGCCCGGCCCGGGGGCGATCAAATCGGCGAGCTCGGTCGGGGCGGTCCAGCGGGGCCGGCCGTTGTAGAGCACGATGGGCAGCACGGGAGGGAACAACCCGCCCGGGGCGACCTCGCCGGTGCGTGCCAGATCTTGGTAGAGCAACCCGAGATACGTCATGATGCGGATGCCCATCAGGCGGTCCACTTCTGACTGGAACTCGATCAGCAGGTAGACATACAACCACTGGCCCCGCAGCCGGACCCGCCAGATGACGTCGTCGTGCCGTTCGCGCAGGTCGTCGGTCACATAGGAAGCGTTGCATTTCTCGAGCGTCGAGAAGTCGACCAGCTTCACCCAATCCTCGTGGACGAACCCACCCAGAAGCTCTTCGACCATTTTGGCGTGGGAAAACAGCAGTTTGTAGGCATGATCATTCGTGCCCATAATTCAAGCATACCATGATTTCTATGGGTGGCAAGAAATCCCCGATGGATCGCTCGAAAGCCAATGGTTGATGAGCATCGCGGGTCTGCCGCCAGGGAAACGCGAAGCGTTCCCCCGGCCAAAACAGGGGGCCTGGGCCTCCGGCCTTGGTGAGGTGAAAGGGGCAAAACCCTTCGAAGGCCCTGGATCGGACGGTAGAAAGAAAAAAGAGCGACGGTTGCCCGTCGCCCTTCGTGAACCGGAGAGGGTCCGGTTGCTGCTGTGCGGGATCAGTACCCGTCGGAGACGGGCGTCAGGGTGCTGGGAATACCCTGACTGGGGGGATTGATGTTCTGGCCCTGGCCCCACTCGTGGATGATGATGCGGGGATAGGCGGGGTAGACGGTGACCACGGTGACGCCGGTGCCGGTCGAAGTGATACCCGTGCCGGTGGGCTGGGAATATTGAACCTGGGTGCCGCCTTGGCTGGCGATGATCGAGCGCATCATGGCGCTGAGCTGGGCGATCATCATGCGGACGTTCCGCTCGTCGTTCATGACGAGGTGGAATTTGATCTTGCTGAGACGCTGGTCGATCTCGGCGAGCAGCGGCATGTAGACGGGGTGCATGACGGTCCGCGACAAGGCCGATTTGGCGTTGTTGAGGTAGCCGATCGACATCACATCATTCAGGTAGTGTGGATTGGAGCGCAGCGACATCTGGCACATCTCGAGGTCGCCCAGCACCAGGTTCAACATCATGACCAGGGCCTGGAAGTCGGCATACGAGGGCTGGCCCTGCCCATACTGGCTGCCGTAGCCCCCTTGCCCCGGTTGGCCGGGATACCCCTGGGTGCAACCGTCCGACTGCTGGGTGGGGGAGCTTTCCACCGGCTGGCCCGGGCACTGTCCATGGCCCATGCCGCCGCTCTGCCCGTACGAGCCGCTCTGATCGATGGGGGCGTGTTCCATCGGGGGCTGCTCGGGGATCTCATAGCCGCCGGCAAAAACCGGACTGGCCAACAGACACAACAGACAACCGATGATCAGCTTCCGGGTGGTGGTCATGGATGCGCTCCTCGTGCTCGTCATTCCTTGTGGAAACGAGAGGCAAGCAAATGCTGTGCCAGCGTGCGCCCGCCTGGATCCAGGATTTGCCACAACTCCTGCGGGAAATGCTGGAAAACAGGCGCCCGTGTCGCCGGGAATCCGGCACTGGGGCAGGAAGCGCCGGGCGTGCCCTTCAGTTGCGCATGCTATGGATGGGGGCAGGAATACGGCCCCCCCGGCGCACGAATCGGTTCGGAGAGAACTTCGACACGTCCATGATCGGGCCCTTGCCGAGCAGGCCGCCGAAATCGACCACCTCGCCCGCCTTCTTGCCGGGCACGGGAATCAACCGGCAGGCCGTCGTCTTGTGATTGATCACGCCGATCGCCATCTCGTCGGCGATGATCCCGGCCAGCACCTCGACCGAGACGTCGCCGGGAATGGCCACCATGTCGAGGCCGACCGAGCAGACCGAGGTCATCGCCTCGAGTTTCTCGATGGTCAGGGCCCCCGCCTCGACCGCCCCGCACATGCCGGCATCCTCGGTGACGGGGATGAACGCCCCCGAGAGGCCGCCCGCGTAGGTGCAGGCCATGACGCCGCCCTTCTTGACCGCGTCGTT
Organism: Candidatus Ozemibacteraceae bacterium; assembly: GCA_937998695.1. Taxonomy (GTDB): domain Bacteria; phylum Muiribacteriota; class Ozemobacteria; order Ozemobacterales; family Ozemobacteraceae; genus Ozemobacter. Next base: position 22,698 of record CALLCO010000102.1, on the reverse strand, counting down.
GAGCAGGGCGAGTGCCGCCGTGGTGCCGGGGCAGCCGACCTTCTCGAGCCCCATCAGTTCGAGGATATCGGCAATCGAGTCCCCCTCGGCGGGGGTGGGCGCCAGCGACAGGTCGATGACCCCGAACGGGATGCCCATCATACGCGAAGCTTCGCGGCCCACCAGTTCCCCGACCCGGGTGATCTTGAAGCTGGTCTTCTTGATCAGTTCGGACAGCTCGCCGAAGTCGAGGTCGGCGGCGTTGGTCAGCGCGGCCCGCACCACGCCCGGCCCGGAGATGCCAACGTGGACGATCGCCTCGGCTTCGCCGTTGCCGTGGCAGGCCCCGGCCATGAAGGGGTTGTCCTCGGGCTGGTTAGCGAAGATGACCAGCTTGGCGCAGGCCAGGCCGTCGCGGTCGCGGGTGCGCTCGGCGGCCTCCTTGATGATTTGGGCCATACGGTAGACGCCGTCCATGTTGATGCCGGCCGCCGAGGTGGCGACGTTGACGCTCGAGCAGACGCGTTTGGTGGCGCACAGGGCGTCGGGAATGGAGTTGATCAGGAGCTGGTCGCCCCGCTTGAACCCCTTCTGGATGTGGGCCGTGAAGCCGCCTACGAAATCGACCCCCAGCTCGTCGGCGGCCCGGTCGAGGGCCTGGGCGAGCGGTACCAGGGTATCGCCATGGCAGGCGCCGCCCACCTGGGCGATCGGGGTCACCGACAGGCGCTTGTTGACGATGGGGATACCGTATTTCTTCTCGATGTGACGGGCGGTGGGAACGAGATTGCGGCCGATGCGGGTGACCTTTTCGTAGATCTTGGTCGCGCACCGGTTGACGTTCTCGTCAGAGCAGGAATTGAGCGAAATACCCAGCGTGATGGTGCGGATGTCGAAAGTCTCGACCCCGACCGCCGAGATCAGTTCGATGACTTCGTCGAGCGAAAAAGGATTGGTCATGGTCGGCGGTCGCTCAAACGCGGTGCATGAACTTGAAGACGTCTTCGTGCTGGGCGAAGATGCGCACCTTCATCTCGTCCGCCCCCTTCTGCAGCCGGCCCTGGAACTCCTCGAACGTGCAGTTGGCCTGCGAGAAGTCGGTGACCAGCATCAGGGCGAACAGGTCCTGCATGACTTTCTGGCTGATGTCATCGACGTTGACATTGGCGTCGGCGACGATGCGGGTGACCCCCGCCAGGATCCCGGGCTTGTTGGCCCCCAGCACCGTGATGACCACTCGCTCGCGTTGTGTGTTCACTCGTTCCCTCCCCGCGGTGGGCCCAGCCGGTCGGGGTCGGTCAGCCGGTCCACCAGGTCATGGTTTTCCAGAAACCGCAACACCCCGTCGATGGCGCCCACGTCGGCGATCGATTCGTGCGTGTCGCACCCGATGGTCAGGGGAACACAGGCCAACCGGGCCGCGTCCCGCGGGTCCCAGCGCCTGGGGTTGCGTATACCCCCCGGCAGTTCGACGGCGACGCCGCACTCGCGCACTATAGCAAAAGCCCGGTCGATCGGTAAAGTTTCTTCCCACTGCGCCGGGTCGGGATGGGCCAGGATGACCGGCACCCGGCAGTGCTGGTGCAGATCGGTCAGCCGCTCCAGGGGCATGCCGCCGTGGCCGGCCTCGCCGACGTACTCGAACAGCAGGTAGTCGAGCTGGTTCAGGTCGTTCCAGGGGAGACCGGACAGATCGGTGCCGATCCGGTCGAAGCAGGAGTCGATCTCCAGGCCGCACCAGACCCGCAGGTTCTCGAATTCCAAGGCCTGCAGTTCCCGGGCCACCCGCAGATACTGGGGAAGCACGGTGGCGCACCACCCCGACAGATCCACTTGGTGAAAGACCTTGCGGGTGAAGAAATGGTCACTCAAACCCAGCCCGTTCAACCCTGCGCGGATCGCTTCCTCGATCAGCTGGGCGGGAGTGTGGCGGCCGTCCGAAAAGACCGTATGATTGTGCAGGTTCTGGCGCAGGCGGATGCGCATCGGTCAGCGTGCCCGTCGGATGCCCCGCTCGAACCGGCAGGCGCGCTCCGGAGGATACAGGATCCCGTCGATGCGGCCAGGCAGACTGGCGATGGGGAAGGTCCGCAGGCGGCGGCCCCAGAAGAGGAAGCCGGCTTCCCCGGAATGCACCTTCACGGTCTGCCCGGGGTTGGCGGGCGGGGTGCGGGCCAGCTGGTCCGGGATATCCAGGTTGGGATCGTAGGCCACCAGCGGTCGCTGCGCTCCGGTCAGAGCCTTCCCGTTGCGTAGGATCTGCTCCTTTTGCAGCACCAGCTCATCCCCTTCCATCCCCAACACCCGGTCGATGGTTTGGGGGTCGATCATGACGAAGTCCCCGCGTTCGAGGGTGCCGGGGACAATGGGGGTGACGTCGAGAAGATCTCCGGTCTGGAAATGGGGTTTGAACCAGTCCCCGTAGGCCTGCAGACGGATGCCCCGAACCTCCATGCGATGACGGGGCCCGTAGGTGAGCCTTCCGAGGAGGTACAACTGGCCCGAAAGCAGCAGCAGGACGGTCACGTTCAAGGCCAGGGAAGGCCAGACCGGCCGTCCCGGGTATTTCTGGTTGGCCGCCCGCACCACGTGGGAATGGACGAGGCCCAGCATCAGGCCGGTCCAGAACAGGTGCCAGGTGGTGTCTGGCATATACTGGTCGAGGGCCATGGTCACGAGCATGTAGAGCATGCCCAGGAAGGCCGCCACGATCAGGAAACCCAGCCGATACCAGCCGAGGGACAGGTGACCGAGGCCGGGCAGCAGAACGCTCAGCCAGAGTTCGGGATGGGGAATCCGTCGCAAGGGTTCGGGAATGTGGAAGCGGATCCGCTCCACGAGGCCGTCCAAACGGCTGCGGGCATCGTGCTCGGCCATGGCAGCGCGGTAGGCCAGATCGGCTGCCGCTTCCCGGTCGCGGGCCCGGGGGGGGGCGACGCTCGCCACCGGCCCGCGTTGAAGGGACGTCTGGCAGAACGGGCAGCGGGCCGGCTGGCCGGCGAGTTCCTGGAGGCAGGACGGGCAGTTCATGGTGCTTGGGGCGCGGACTTTCCGGTTGTTTGATGCTCCTCGGATGGCCAGCCCGGCGTTGGTTCAGTCAGCCAGGCAGGCCGGGCGAGGCCGGGCCCCGTCGCTGGCAATCCTGGCCAATGGTCGGGAACGCACGCACCCAAGGCCAAGGGGCCTTCTGGGGGGCGAACCAGGCGCTTGGGGTGGATCACGGGTTCCTCGGGATGAAATTTTGATGTAGCATGAAATATGATACCGCGAATCAGATGCCGAGAGGAGGATGAGGCAACATGGGAACACCCCGGCGGGTGGCGGGGGTGGTCGACCGGATCGAAGGTGATATTGTCGTGGTCGTCATTCGCGATCCGGACGATCCGGAGATGACCCGAGAGGTCTACGTGCCGCGCAGCAAGATCAAGAAGGTCGACCTCGAGGAAGGGGACCGGGTGAGCGTGCTTCTGCCCTGACGGGCCGTGACCCCGGTTCCGGCTGCGGCCGCCTGCCTGGTGAAGAGGCGGGCACTCACTCCTCGATAGGCGGGGTGGGGGAATCTTCCGCGCCGTGTTCGATCAGGAAGGTGGCCATCTCCGACTGGCTGTCGAGCCGGGCGACGTGGAGGGCGGTCAGGTCGAAATCGCCGCGGGCGTTGATGTCGGCCCCGCGCTCGAGCAGGAGGGCGGCGGTGGCGAGGCTGCCGCAGGCCGCCGCCTGATGCAGCGGAGTCATGCCGTCGTTGGTCCGGGCGTTGACATGGGCTTTGCGGTCGAGGAGCAGGCGCGCGACGCCGGCCTGGCCGCGGTAGGCGGCGATGTGCAGGGGGGTGCCCCAGGTCGAGGTCCGGGCATCGACCTCGGCCCCGCGTTCGAGCAGGAACGCCACCATCTCCTCTTGTCCTTCCCGGGAGGCGTAATGGAGGGGGGTTTCCCCGATCTCGTTGCGCAGGTGGATATCGACGCCACGGTCGAGCAGGAGGGTGGCGACCTGGCGCTGGCCGAGGGCGGCCGCGAGGTGAAGGGCGGTCGCCCCGGAGGGACCGCGCGCCTGGGGATCGGCCCCCGCGTCGAGGAGCAGGCCGGCGATCTCGGCTGAATCTGGGAAGACGGCGAGGTGGATGGGCGGGGCGGTCTCGGTCCCGTGCAGGTTGGCGTCGGCCTTGTGGGCGAGGAGCAGACGGACCAGCTCGGGCCGGTCGTTCAGAATGGCGAGGTGCAGGGGCGGGGCGCCGTCACCCATCTGGGCGTTGGGGTTGGCGCCGGCGGCCAACAGATCCTCGATGAGATCGCGGCGACTGATGGCCACCGCGAGGTGGAGGGGGGTGGCCCCCGGCCACTCCGTGGCGGTGCAGGGCACGTTGGGGTCGGCGTTTCCCCCCAGCAGGGCCAGGACGGTGGGTCGATGGCCCCAGCTGACGGCCAGGTGGAGGGCGGTGAACCCCGACAGGTTGAGGGCGTTGGGGTCGGCACCCTGCTGCAGGAGCCTGGCGACCCGTTCGGGCCGGCCTTCCCGGGCGGCGAGGTGGAGGGAATGGGAGGGATGGTACCATCGCAGGTAGATCAAAACCACGAGGCTGCCCGCCCCTGCCCAGGGGATGAAGGGGGAATCGGTCATGAAGGCGGTCATGACCAGGCAGAAGACCAGTAGGCCGAGCAACGCCAGCAGTTCGAGGCGCTCGGTCCAAGTCTCGGGAAGGTTGACCATCGATGAGGGGAGGCCGTCAGAAGGTGGGCCGCAGCGAGCGACCGGCCAACGGGGCGAGGCATCCGAGACTGTCGCCTTCTACCCCGAGCCCTCTTTTCGACTGGATTGGCTGGCTATCGGCAGGGTCGAGGCAGAAGGGGGAGAAGACGCCAGGGAGCGACCGCCCTCCGAATCCTGCCCCGAAAGAGGTTCCAGAGCTCATTCCCAGGAATTTTCCATTGGGCCAACGAAGCAAGTTGGCAGGTCGAATCGCGATCCCTTGCCGGCGCGGAGCCGAAACCCCGGGAGTCCGAGATCGAGCCTCAGCGGAATCCTCGTCGAACCGCACCTGGCGGGTGCGGTTCGACGAAGACGGCCAGGGATGGCCGTTCTGAGGGGTTCGACGAGGATCTCCAGATAAGACGAAGGTCGGAGACGACCAGGGGTTTCGAGCGCAACGCCTGGGGATCGCGATCGACCTGCCAAGCCGCGTGAACAGGGCGATGGAGGATTGCTGGCCCATTCCAGGGGATGGGCCATGGACCATTGGCTCCTGGCAGTTCAAGGCGGGGAATCGGTCTTGGGGGCGACCCCAGGTGGCTCCGTTCGGCAAGGTGTTCTGGCCCCCGAAACGACCGGTTTTCGTCGATGAAGGATTGATCCCGGGTTTCCGGTAGGGCAGGGAGGTCATCCGGGGTGGGGGGAGAGAATCATCACGTCGATCTTGCCGGCGAGGGCATCACGGAATTTCTCGGCGTCGCTCTTCTCGCCGACGATGGCCCCGAAATGCATGGGGATGGCCAGGCTGGGTTTGATCTCGAGGGCCGCGGCCGCGGCCTGCTCGGCGTTCATGACGTAGGTGCCGGACACGGGCAGCAGGGCGATATCGGTCTTGATCTGCTTCATTTCCGGGATGTGGTCGGTGTCGCCGGCGTGGTAGATCCGCTTGCCGTCGAGGGTGAGGATGTACCCGACCCAACCGTTGGCCTTGGGGTGGAATTTCTTGTCGGTATTGTACGAGGGGACGACTTCGACGGGCACCCCTTCGATGGTCAGGCGGTCGCCCGGCTCGACCACCTGGGTGCGGCCGGACACCTTGGCCAGGGCGTCGGCGGGGCCGACCACGACGGTCTGCTTGCCCTGGATCTTCTGGAGGTCATCCGGGGAGCAGTGGTCGAAATGTTCATGGGTGACGAAGATGATGTCGGCGACCGGCCCGGCGGTGATCTGGAAGGGGTCGATGTAGATGGTCTTGGCCCCGGTCAGGCGGAATCCGTCGTGACCCAGCCAGGTCAGGTGGGAGTCGATGAACGTGCGCACAGGCTCCTCCATGGGGAAGTTTCCCTGCCCATTATACTCCAGGTTCACCCGCACGTCCAAAATAGGTTTACATAAAAACTGGCGACCGGCAGTAGCAAAAATTTTCATTTGTACCATTGTGCAAAAGTATTTTTTTGTCTTGGACTTATATTATAAAAGTTATTTTTTTAAAATAGTACAATTCAAAAATGCTGGCGCAGCAGGCACCGGGCATTTCGCCGGCGACTACTTCCTGCAACGTTCTTGCCGGGGCAGTGTCATCCCATGATGGCTTGTGCGGGTCGATGACCAGCGAGTCGACTTCTCCGGGGCGATCGAAGGCCGCTCGGGTCTCCGGGGCGAGGTTCCCCGCCAAACGAAAATACCCGCCGTAGGTCGCATCGGCGTACAGCACGGAAGCCGTGCCGTTCGCGCCGCTCGAGCAAGGCCGGCAGGGGATCGACCGCCCCGGTGGCGGTGGTGCCGAGCGTCGCAACGACCGTGCCCACGTCTCCCCGGGCCAGCTCGCGATCGAGGGCCGCCAGATCGAGGCGTCCGCGGCGATCGGCCGGGATCGCCGTAAACGGCAGGCCGAGTACTTCGCTGAGCCGGGCATGCGTGTAATGCGCCTGCGAAAAGGCCAACACGCGTGTGCCGGGAGCCAGTCGCCCCGCCACCCACAGGGCTTCCAGGTTGGCCATGGTTCTACCCCCGGTCAGGTGCCCGAAGTGGGTGTCCCAGCCGACCATCGCGGCCAACTGGGCCACGGCCTCCTTTTCGAGATGCGAGCTGGCCCGGCCGCCATCGAGGGCGTGGTTGTTGGGATTGATGGTCATCGCCAGCGTATAGGCCAGGCGGGTGATCGGGTGAGGCGGCTTCAGCATCTGCCGTGTTTTCCCGCCCCAAGCGCAAAATGGAGGTGGTGCGGGTGGTGGGGGCGCCAAGGCCAAAGGCGGTGAGATGCAAGAGTTCAAAAAAGGCCCGAAGGGGAAGGCCAAGGAGTTCCAGGCCGGCAAGAAAACCGAACGGCAGGAGTTCAAGAAGACCCTCGAGGGCAAATCCCCCGAAGAACGCAAAAAGGCCATGCAGGAGTTCAACCAGAAGCAGCAGGCCGAGCGGCAGGTCTTCCGTGCGCAGCGGCGATTCGAGAACTTGGCCATCCTCCTGGAGCGTCTGGCCAAGAACCCCAAGCTGACCGACGATCAGAAGAAGCGGATTCTGAGTGCGTTCGAAGCCAACCAGAACGAGTGGGCCGCCTGCAACAAGAAGAACTAGGAGAAGATCAAGGTGTTCATGGAAAAGATCGGGGCCGACCAGACCATGACCCCCGAGCGACGCCAGACCGCGATCAAGGACTTCTTCGCCGGCCGCAAAAAAGAGCGCGAGGAATTCCGGGTCAGGAAGAAGCAGGAACACCAGGAATTCAAGGATTCCATGAAACAGGCGGCCGGGTTGGGAGGCGCCATGCCTCTCACCGCCACCACTTCCGCGGACGACGATTCCGCCGACGACTGATCCGTGGCTCCGCTCGCGGAGCTTGAATGACAGGGTTTCCCCATGTCGTGGAGGCCCTGCTGCTTTGTTGGCTTGCATGATGGACATTGACTTCCGGTTGGTTGAAGACTACCATGCCGGCGGAACGCCTCTCTCACGACCTCAGATGATCACCGCTTCCGATGCTTCTGAGGTTGCTCTTCCCGTCGGAAAGGTCCTGCCGCTGACCTTCCATCACCCACCGACCTGATGTCCGATTCCTCTTCCGCTGCCGCGCCCCCGGTCGTGCCTACCACCTCGGTGGTGAAGCGGATTCTGCCGTATTTCCGGCCCCACCTTGGCACCCTGGCCTTCGCGGTGGTGACGTTGCTGCTGGCCACCGCCGTCCATCTGACCAGGCCGTTGATCCTGCGCGAGATCATCGACGTGGCGGTGCCGGCGGCCGACCTGGAGCATGCGGTGCGGCTGGTGCTGGCCTTCGTCGCCTGCCTGGCGGTGGGCGGGGTGGCGATGTACGCCCGTATGCTGCTGCTGGCCCGCATGGGGGCCACCATCATCGCCACCATCAAGCGGCAGGCGTTTTCCCACATCGTCCACCAGGGGTTGCGCTTCTTCGACCGCCAGTCGGTGGGAAAACTGCTGACCCGTACCGAGGCCGATGCCGACCAGTTGCGCGTGTTGTTCACCGGCGGAGCGGTGCAGCTGATCTCGAGCTTCGTGCTGCTGGTGGGCATCGTCGTCCTGATCTTCCGGGAAGAACCGCGTCTGGGCTGGTTCGCCCTAGCCGCGATGCTGGTGATCGGGGTGGTGTTGTATTCCTACACCGCCTTCATCCGGAAGTTGTACAAGCAGATCCGCGAGCGCAACACCGAGATGACCGCCTATATCACCGAGTACATGCAGGGGGTGCCGGTCATCAAGATCCATGGGCGGGAAGAAGCCGTGGTCCAGCGCCTGGCTGCCCTCAACCGTGACAAGGCGGCGGCCGAACTGCGGGCCGGATTCATCGACTACATGCTGTTTCAGCCAAGTTTCCGAATCGTCACCGAAATTGTCGTCATGATTGGCATCGTGTTCTACGCCAGCGGGCGCATTTTTGCGGGGGAGATGAGCGTCGGCACGCTGGTGCTGTTCCTCGAGCTGGTGCGGCAGTTCTTCCAGCCCTTGCAGGCGATGACCGAGCTGATCGCCCAGATCCAGACCAGCCTGGCGGCCGCTTCCCGCATCTTCGAGATCCTCGATCACCCCACCGACATTCGCGATGAGGGGAAGCCCTGTCCCCATCTGCGCCTGACCGACCGGCTCGAATTTCGCGACGTCACCTTCGCCTACCAGGACGAACCTGTGCTGAAGCGCCTGAGCTTCCAGGTGCGCAAGGGCGAACACCTGGCCATCGTCGGTGTCTCGGGCTCGGGGAAGACAAGCTGCGTCAGCCTGCTGCTGCGGTTCTACGATCCGACCAGCGGGGCGGTGCTGATCGACGGCCAGGATATCCGGAACGTGCGGCTAGCCGACTGGCGCCACACCATCGCCCTGGTGCAGCAGGAGATCTACCTGTTCCCGGGGACGATCATGCAGAACCTGAAGGCGTTCAACGAGGACATCCCTGACGAGGTAGTGGTCGAGGCGGCGCGACAGCTCGGGGCGCATGCCTTCATCGAGCGGTTTCCGCAGGGGTATCAGACCGTGCTGGCGGAACGGGGGGCCAACCTGTCACTTGGCGAGCGGCAGTTGCTGTCGTATACCCGCGCCCTGGTCAAGAACCCCGACATCCTGGTGCTCGACGAGGCGACCAGCTCGGTCGACGTCATCACCGAACGGGCCCTCCAGGCCTCGATGGAGCGCCTGATGAAGGGGCGCACCGCCATCATCATCGCCCACCGGCTGTCTACCATCCGGCACGTCGACCGTATCCTGGTGCTCGACCAGGGCGAGCTGGTCGAGGAGGGCAGCCACGACGAGCTGATGGAGCGGGGGGGCATCTACCAGAAGCTGGTCATGATCCAGACCGTGTCGCCGGGGCCGGGCCGCCCGCCGCCTGTCGCGTCAGACCTCGCCACCGCGGTGGAGGGGGCGCGATGAGACCACCGGTCGACGAGCACGAACTGCGCCACCCGCGCTGGTACTACATCCGCTGGATCTGGGGCCAGTACCGCCCCTACCGGCGGATGATCCTGCTGCTGGTCGGCCTGACCGTCATCTCGACCGTGGTCTCGGTGCTGTTTCCGATGGTCTTCCAGCGGGTCATCGACGGGGTGGTGTCCGGCCTGAAGGGGTTCAAAGACGGTAGTATGACGCTGGGGCAGGCCGAGGCCGACCGCAATCGCCGTCTGTGGTATCTGGCGGCGCTCGCTTTGGGGCCCGTCTTCGCGGGGTTCTATACCTGGTTGCGGTTGCGCATGAACCTCACGTTCGAGATGGCCTTCCGGGAGCGCTACTTCCGGGAGGTGCTCGAAAAGGGGCACCGGTTCTTCCTGAAGTTCCGCACCGGCGACCTGGTGACGCGGCTGACCGAGGACGTCAAGACCTGGCCGCCGGGGTTGTCATGGCTGTGCTGTTCGGGCATCTTCCGCGCTGTCAACTCGTCGTGCATCATCTTCTTCTGCCTGATCAGCATGTTCTGGCTCAGCCCGCTGCTGGCGCTGGTGGCGGTGGTGCCGATGCCGTTCATGGTCTGGCTGTTCCTGAGCATGGAAAAAGCCATCGAGCGGCGGTTCAAGCTGATGCAAACCTGCATCAGTTCGACCAACGATGTTCTCGAGTCGGCCTACTCAGGCATCAAGATCATCAAGTCGTTCAATGCCGAAGAACCGCAGATCGCCCTGTTCGGGAAGCAGATGGACGAACGCATCGAGCGCGAGATCGACGTCGGCAAGATCGAAGGGCTGTACCACGTCTACTTCGAGTTCCTGAACTACCTCAGCGGCGTGCTGGTGATGCTGGCCGGCGGCATCATGGTGATCCGCGGCGACATCACCCTCGGGGTCTACTACGCCTTCTTCAGCTACCTGGGCATCGTCATGCATCCGCTGATCGACATCCCCGTGCTGTTGTTCACGCTGGCCCAGACCTTCGTCACCATCGACCGCCTCGAGGAGATCGTCCAGACCGAACGTGACTGGCAGGAAGCCGACAAGAAGGGGGAGGCCCTCATCGAGCAGATCGACCGGATCGAGTTCCGCGCGGTCGAATTCGCCCATCAGCCGCTCGGAGTACCGGGAAGCGAATCAGCGGCGATGGCCTCCTGCGCTGTCGAGGCCGGAGGGGCAGGAGACCGGCCGACGAAGGAGGCGGGATCTGGCTCGAAATCCGGCTTCGGGCCAGGTTCCACGGCCGGGGAAGAGGTGTCACCGGCCGCCGGGTTCCGGTTCCAGCCGCTGTCGTTCACCATCCGGCGAGGCGAGAAGCTGGCCGTCGTGGGTCCCATCGGCAGCGGCAAGACCACCCTGCTCAACCTGGCGGCCGGTCTGCTGACCCCGGATGCGGGTGACATTTTGGTCAACGGCCTGGCCCTGCGCGACCTGCGCAAGGACCGGTTCAAGGAAAAAATCGGCTTCATCCAGCAGGAGCCGACCATCTTCTCGGAGTCGGTGGCCGACAACATCGACTTCTGGCGCGGCCTCGACCGCGAATGGATCGAGACCTGCGCCCGCCTCGCCCAGTTCGAGGCCGAGGTGCGCGCGCTGCCCCACCAGTTCGACGAGAAGATCGGCCCACGCGGTCTCAACCTGTCGGGGGGCCAACGCCAGCGCCTGTCGATCGCCCGCGCCCTGGCCGGCCGGCCCGAGGTGTTGTTCATGGACGACGTCACCTCGGCCCTCGACGCCGAGAACGAGACCCAGCTCTGGCAGGACCTGCGCGAGCGGTTCCCCGAGGTGACCTGCGTGATCGTCACCCACCGCCTGTCGACCGCCCAGAACGCCGACCGCATCATGGTCCTGGAAGGGGGCCGCCTCGAGGCGATCGGCACCCATGACGACCTGCTGCGCACCAATCCCACCTACCAAAACCTGGTCAGTTGATCCCGTTCCACAAACCTAATTTTGAGATGCGCCTGAGATGCGGGTTTGCTGAGGTCAACGTGTCCCCGCCCGTGGCCGCGGTCAAGTCGAGAAGATGGGCGATGCGAGCATTGAGGGAAGAAGGCGGACCAGACCCCGTGCCCTGGGCAGCCAGGCGGCCAGCGAACGGGGGGCGATGAGGGGACGGGTGCGTCCTGCGACTGACGTCGCCAGGGCTTGCCGCGAAAAGAGGCGGCCGGGCGAGCGTTGCAGATCAAGCGCGGGCGTGGACGCTGAACTCCCCGTAGGTGGCGACGATCTCGAAGCCGAGCCGGCGGGAGCAGGAGATGGCGTGGCGGTTGTCGGCGGCGACGTTGAGGCCGATGTGGCCGACCTTGTTGCGAAGCGATCGGCAGAGATTGCTGGTGCCGCGGGTGGCGACGAGTGGCCAGGCCCTAATGGTGGTGGGGCGGCAGCGTGGTAACGTGGAGATGTTTGCCGAGGGCGGTCACTCGATAGCTCGTCGAGAATACGTGGGTTCCAGCGATGCAGACCACCCGCCCCCCGTCGCTTGGTAGGGAGGGAGACTGGCTCAAAAGGTGGCGCGGACCCGCTTGAGGGCCTCGAGTTCGTCGACCGTCAGCAAGGTTTCCGGTTCGAACATGGTGAAGATCTGCTCGCCGACGTGGGCTTTGCGGGGGGCCGGAGTGGGATCGACGACGGTCAGCTTGCCCTTGCCGCGACTGCCCTTGCGGGCAGGCGGGCCTTCGATCAGACCTTCGGTCAGGCGCAGGTCGACCCCGTCGACCAGGAACCCGACGTAGTCGCCGGCCAACTTGACCACCACCATGCGCTGGGTCGCCCCGTCGTCGGGGCGGGGTTCGCCCAGCCGGGCGTGGGCATCAACGACCGGGATGATGTTGCCTCGCACGTTGGCCACCCCAAGGACGAACTCCGGGGCACCCGCCACGGTGGCCAGCTTGGGGGGGATCATCACCTCGAAGATCTTGACGGCTTCGGTGGCCAGGTCGCGGGCGCCGAGTCGGAAGACGAAGAGTTTGTCGAGCCGCCGGGAGCCGGTGGGGGCGGCCGACCGCATTCCTCCCCGGGAACGGTCGAACGGAATGATCGGGCTCATGGTGACGGATCCTCTCCGCGATCAACCCCCTTTGGAAAGCTTGGGGCCCTCCAAAGGGGGCGGCGGTGGTGCTTCAGCCTCGTTTGGCCTTCTTGGTGACGACGGGGGTCGTCCGGACCTTGCGGGGGCGATCTTTGCCGTAACTACCGCGGAAGATCTTGCCCTTGCGGGTCCTCTGGTCGCCCTTGCCCATGGCATGCTCCTTTGCGACTGGATTCGGCGGCGGACCCGTTCAGGGCCGGCGCACTCCACAGGTTGTACCACCAAAATCGCAAAAATTCAATGGATGCACGGAACGATTGACTTTTCCCCTGGGTGTTGCTACACTCTCACCCTATTTCGGTTGTACGAGTCCATCCAAGGAGTTCGAGGGTGATAGCCATTCTGGTGAAGCTGATCCACTTCGTGGTGTGCATCGGGTTGATCGTCATCGTCCTGTTGCAGGCCGACAAGGGTGAAGGCCTGGCCGGCGCGTTCGGCGGGGGTGCCTCCGGCACCGTGTTCGGAGAGCGGGGCGGCGGCGGGTTCATCGCCAAACTGACCACCGGCATGGCCGTCATTTTCATGGTCACTTCGCTGATCATTTCGATTTGGTTGCCGAAGCTGGAAGGCCCGGCCCATAGCGCCGACCTGTCCTCCCCGCGGTCCAACGCCCCCATGGGGCTGCCGATGCCCGGCATACCGGCCGGCGTGCCGATGCCCGGCGGCACCCCCGCCCCTCTGCCCGGCGCGATTCCCGGCGGGCAATAGCCAGGCGCACGTCCGTTCCGACGGGCCCCGATCGCTTCCAGAGCGGCGGGGCCCGTCGTCTTTTGCCCCGCGCCCGTTTGTGGTAGACTGGCGCCGCCATCAGGGCCCGGGCGACGGGCCCATCAGCGAAACAAGGAGGCTTGCCATGTCCTACATCGATGTCATCCAGGCGCGTGAGATCCTCGACAGCCGGGGCAATCCCACCATCGAGGTGGAAGTGATCCTCGAGAGCGGAGCGGTCGGCGTCGCCGCGGTGCCGTCCGGCGCATCCACCGGCGAACACGAGGCCGTTGAACTGCGCGACGGCGACAAGAAGCGCTACCTCGGCAAAGGCGTGCTGAAGGCCGTCGAGAATGTCAACGAGAAGATCTCCAAGGAGATCGAGGGCATGGACGCCCTCGACCAGCGGGCCGTCGACCATGCCCTGATCGCCCTCGACGGCACCCCCAACAAGAGCAAGCTTGGTGCCAACGCCATCCTCGGCGTCTCTCTCGCCGTGGCCAAGGCCGCGGCCGAACTGGTCGGCCTGCCGCTCTACCGCTACATCGGCGGCACCAACGCCTGCACCCTGCCCGTGCCGATGATGAACATCCTCAACGGCGGTGCCCACGCCGACAACAACGTCGACTTCCAGGAGTTCATGGTCATGCCGGCCGGCGCCTCCAGCTTCCATGAGGCTCTGCGCATGGGTGTCGAGACCTTCCACTCCCTCAAGGCCGTCCTCAAGGGCAAGGGGCTCAACACCGCCGTCGGCGACGAAGGCGGCTTCGCCCCCACCCTCAAGTCGAACGAGGAAGCCATCGAGTCGATCCTGACGGCCATCGAGAAGGCCGGCTACAAAGCCGGGAAAGACATCTGGATCGCCCTCGATCCCGCCGCCTCCGAATTCTTCCAGGACGGCAAATACGTCTTCAAGAAGTCCGACAAGTCGAAGCGCTCGCCCGAAGAGATGGCCGAGTACTGGCTGGACTGGATCGGCAAATATCCCATCATCTCGCTCGAGGACGGCATGGCCGAGGACGACTGGAAGGGCTGGAAATACCTGTCCGACAAGTGCGCCGGCAAATTCCAGTGCATGGGCGACGACCTCTTTGTCACCAACCCCGAACGGCTGCGCAAGGGCATCGAGCAGGGTATCTGCAACTCCATCCTGATCAAGCTCAACCAGATCGGCACCCTGACCGAGACCCTCGACACCATCGAGATGGCCAAGCGCCACAACTATACCTGCGTCATCTCCCACCGCTCCGGTGAGACGGAAGACACCACCCTGGCCGACCTCGCCGTGGCCGTCAACTCCGGGCAGATCAAGACCGGCTCCGCCTCCCGCACCGACCGCATCTGCAAGTACAACCGTCTGATGCGCATCGAGGAGGAGCTCGGCGAAGACGCCCGGTTCGAAGGCCTGAAGGGCCTCTACAACATCAGGAAGTAACCGCCTTCCGGCCGGCCGGGTGGGGGGGGGAAAACTCCCACCCGGCCTTTCCCCTTTCAAGGGGGCCGCTGACTGGGGCCGGCGGCCCGCTCGTCCACCAACGTCCCTGGACAAGGATGGACGTCTATGGCCATGGGAGGCCGGTGCGCGTTGTCCTCCCAGGGTTGGGAACCCCCCCTTCCAGAAGAACCCTTAACTGCCTCGGGGAAGGGAGAATCGATCGGTCGGGGATTCCCGGCCGGCGATCCAGGAGAGACTGCCATGTCAGCCAAAGAATGGTTCCAGGCGTTTCCCGGGGCGGTCACGGTGTGTGACCGGTCCGGGGTCATCCTCGAGATGAACGGGCGGGCCCGGGAAACCTTCGCCAAAAGCGGGGGAGGGGAACTGATCGGCAAGAGGCTTCTCGACTGCCATCCCGAGCCGGCCCGCACGAAGCTGCAACACCTGCTCGCCACCGGTGGCACCAACGCCTACACGATCGAAAAGGCGGGCAAGAAGAAGTTGATCTACCAGGCACCCTGGTTCGAGAATGGGGCCTACGCCGGCCTGGTCGAGCTATCCCTCGAAATCCCGTTCGAGATGCCCCACTTCGTCCGCAACCCCGGCTGAGTTTCGTCTACCGGGGCGGGCAACGCCACTCGACCGCGGCATCAGGGGTGTCCGGGTTTTCCCGTCAGGATGTTCCTGCCGGTCTCCAGAGGCCAGCGGCGACCGAGCCCTGCAATCCTGCCTCATAGCTGCGGGGGTCGACCAGCTGGAGGCGCTTTTCCATGGCGGGCGTCAGCAACCGCATGCGGCGCAGCCGGTCGAAGGCGTCGGCCACCTCCTCGAGACCGTCGTCGCTGACCATCCAGCGGGTGCGGTCGAGGCTGGTCAGGTTCATGGGCAGGGTATACCCGCGCAGGGTCTTCTCGCGCTCGACGTTGTAGTAGGCCTCGAAATACGACAGGACGAGCTCGCGCAGGGTGCGATGGATGGGCTCGCGGAACCGCAGGCCGACGAAGTTCGACTTGGCGATGGCCCCCCAGTGCCCGTCGATCTTGTACAGGGCCAGAATGTGGTCGTCGTCGCGCTGGTTGGGCAGCATCTCGAGCACGAGCGGGGGGAAGCCGATCACCCGCAGGGCCGCCGCCGCGAACAGGGCGCCGTCGAAACAGTGGGCCAGGCCGTCCCGCAGGGTGCGCAGGGGGCAACGGTAGAACGGGTCGCTGCTGTAGGTGAAGCTGTCGACCATCGCCTGGACGTCGGCCGGAGTGCGCAATCGGCGCACCTGCGTGCGCTCGGCGGCGGTGAGGTGGCGCAGGAATTCGTCGGTGGGCGTCATCGGGTGTCTGTCCTTGTTGGCGGAAGTGTGGCCTGGGCCGGCGGCAGTATATCCCGGCGGCCGGCGGGCGCCAAGACTCAGGGTAAAGCGCTCAGGACAAAGCGCGGCAAAAGAAGACCCCCGCCAGGTGGGCGGGGGTTGACCGGATACCGGGTCGGGGGAGGAGACCAGGACCGTCAGTAGTTCCGATCGTAGGAATCGGCCGCCTTGCCGCGGGGCATGGCGGGCGGGCGGGTCGGGGACATCGAGGGCAGGCCCACCCCCGGGGTAACCGGGGAAGGGGTGTTGAGCGAGTTCATGTGGTCGGTCAGTTGCTGCCGGAGGGCCTGCCCCTGCAGCGGAGTCTGGATGGTTATCCCTTGCAGGCGGGCGCGCTCCAGCATCCGGTTCATCGTCTCGTCGGCGTTTGGCGGCAGGGGGCGGGCGGCATAGGTCTGGTCACCCAAGGGGGTGAGCATGACCTGGCCAGGGGCGGAGGGCATCATCTGCCCGGGAGCCATGGGCATGGGGGCCACCAGTTCCGGCAGCGGGGGGTCCATGGTCGGCGGCACGTCGAAGACGGTCTTGCGGTGATGGGCCATGGCCAGTTCCCAGGTCAGCACGTCGGGCTCGTAGATGAAGGGAAGGTTGGTCCGCGGGAGTCCGTGCGCGAACTGCCGTTTCTCGGGCACGTAGACATCCTTGGTCGTTTTGGGATACAGCGCTGACCGGATCAGAAATTCGGTGAAATGCGCTTTCTCCAGGAACTGGCGCATCGGACCGTCGGTGACAGCCGTGGCCGGGGCGGTCAGCCACATCCCGGTGCCGATCACCACGAACACCGCCAGGGCGAAATGGATCTTCCGTCTCATGCTTCCTCCAGGCATTTCTGCCATGACAATGGGGTTCGGGACCGGAAATGTGTTCGACCCTTTATCGAATGTCAAGGGGAAATTTTTCACCACCGGTGGCGACAAATCCATCTGCCTGGGATACATCCCCGATGGGACTGCGGTCCTGACGTTCGCGTGGCCGCCGCCCCAGAAGCGTGCTCATCTACCCGCACCCCGTTCTCGACCCCTGGGTGGGGATTGCGAATCCTGGTGGCGAGGCTGGCGGGAGATGCGGCAAGCTGGTAGAATAGCCGAGCAGGTGACTAAAGGCGAAGATGAGCCTGTTGCGCGAATGCCCAAAACAGCCCATTTTCATGTACCGTCCATTCGGAGATGCCGATCGGATCATGGGCTCTATGTACACGACGAGCAAAAAACCGATTCATGCAACAGGCTCAGATGGTAGACGGGAAAAAGTGGATGGCAAGCATGGCACTGACGGTCGTCTGGTCGGCAATGGCCTGCCTTCCCCATCTTATCGCCAGGATGGATCAATGAATCGGGTTCGCAGGGAACCGACCCCCTGGTCGGTCTGGCCTCTGGTCGTCGCCACCCTCGCGTGCCTGATAGTGGCGCGGCCTCCCCTGCAGGCAGGCCCCCGGTGTCTTTTCACCGGCCAGCCGGCGGGCAACCGCGACCTCTATGTGGCCGATCTGGCGACGATGAAGGTGGCCGCCCTGACCACCGAGCCTTCCCACGAGGAACAGCCGGCCCTGTCGCCGGACGGCCGCCAGGTGGTTTTCGTCTCGGACCGCTCGGGTCGCCCTCATCTGTATCTGGCAACGTTCGGGGCGACCCTGGGCCCCTGGATTCCGTTGACGGAATCCGAGAACGGGGCGTGGGCCCATCCGGCGTTCACTCCCGACGGGCGGAGCGTGGTCGCCCGGTACTCTCCTGATGCCCAACGACCCCTGTCTGGAACCTCGCTGGTGCTCGTCGATCTGATCACCCGCCAACGCCGCCCGCTCGTGGACAGCGCGTCCTTCACCGCGGGGGTAGGGGAGGGGCCGACCGTGGTGGTCGACCATCCCGTCTGGCTCGATCCCGACACCCTGGTCTTCATCAAATCCGAATTGACCGATCTCGATGCGCCCCGGGTCACCAGTGCCACCCTGTTCCGATGTGATCTGCCGGCCGGCAAGGTGGTGCGTCTGACCGGCGGGGAATCCTATTTCGATGCCAACGGCCATCCGCGTGGCTTCATGGCGGGCCTGCCCGCCATCCGCCCCGCGCGGGCCACCGAACCGGCCGATATCGTCTTCACCGCTATGCAGGGCCGCCTCGATCGCACGCCGATGACGATCTCCCGTGATGGGAAGGAGAAACGGGTCCTGCCGCTGCCCGCGCCGGGGTTTTTCGGTCCGGCCCTGTGGCATCCCGACGGATGGCTGTTCGGCACCATCGACGAGGCGGGCCTGCCAGGCCTCGCCTTCCAGCCTGCCGCCCGCGGGTCGGTGCCCCGCCACCTGCCCTTCCCGGGAGCCGTGACCGACCCTGTGCTCGTGCCTTGAGCCGGTCCGCGGCTTCCCTTCCCCCACATGGATTTTTTCACGCTGCGCCGGCAGGTGGTCGAGATCAGGCAGAGGTTCGCCGCTCCGCCGCTGGTGGCCAAGGCGCTCGACCTGGCCCCGGAAGGCTATGGGCTCCTGCTCAAGGCCCCCGAAGGGTGGTTCTGCTTCGAGATCCATCTCGCTGCTGATCACCAGGGGATCTGGCTGAGCCGCCAGTGGGACGAGGCCCCGGGCGAATCCCCTCTGACCCGCACCCTGAACCGCCTCGGCCGCGATGCCTGGGTGACTGGCCTGGCCCTGTTCACGTCGCCCGCCTTCCTGCCCGACCGGGTGGTGCATCTCACCCTGACGGCGCGCGACCGGTTTTTCGCCACCCGGCAGACCTCGCACCTGTTGATCGAGTTGACCGGGCGGGTGGCCAACCTCCTGGTGTGCGACGAAGGCATGAACGTCCTCGACCTCCATCGCCCCACGGGGAACAACCGGGTGAAAGCACCCTACCAGCCCCCGGTCCCGGAGGGTCCGCCGCTGGGGACGTGGTCAGGGCTGTCGGAAGGCCTCCTCCCAGTCCCGATGTCATCTGATGGGCAGAGCCCAGGGAGGCAGTCGGCCGGGCCCGCGGCTGCTGCGAAGGGCCTCGGAGCGGCTGGCCGCCGGCCCGGGGCGGCCGCGGGTCTCGGGAGACCGGCGGGTGGCCAGCCGCCATCGCCATCCGCGGGGACAGGCGTCGAGGTCGTGCTGGCCGGCCCGCCCGCCAGCTGGAAAGGTCGCCTGGCCGGGTTTTCTCCGCTTCTGACGAAGGAACTGGCCTGGCGATGCGCCGCGGCCGGCCCCGCGGGCGAAGGCCTGGAGCGCCGTCGGGCGGAGTGGGAAGCCCTGCAGGCCGAGGCGACCGGCCCGGGCCCGGTCTCGGTCTACCGACAAGAGGGGAAAGTGCGGGCCGTCGTGCCGGTCGAGGTGCGGCACCTGGCCGGAGTGGCCGAGCGGTTGACCTTCCCCACGGTCGATGAGGCGATGGCCTGGGTGGAAGAACACGGGGTCCGGGCGGGCCGCCTGGCCCGGGCCCGCGAACAGGCCCGGGCGCGCTTCGCGGCCGACCTGGAGGCCCGCCTCCGCCTGCGTGATGAGCTGCAGGCCGACCTGGCCCGCTTCCGTGACGGCGATCGTCACCAGCATTGGGGCAACCTGCTGTTGGCCAACCTCCCGGCGATCCGGCCGGGCGCCACCTCGATCACCCTCACCGACTGGGAAACCGGCGCGCCGGTCGAGATCGCCCTCGATCCGGCCCGCACGGGGCCGGCCAATGCCCAGCGCTATTTCAAGCTGTACAAGAAGGCCCTGCGCGGTCGCGACGAGGTGACCCGCCGCCTGGCCACCGTCGACGGCGAGATCGCCTGGCTGCGCGAGCAGATCTGGTTGTGCGAGACCGCCGCCTCCCCCGCCGATCTGATGCTGCCGCCGCGGCGGGCCGGCCGGCGGGCGGCTCCCCCCGGCAAGGCGGCCCGCGAGGGGAAGGAGGCGGCCCGCCGGCTCAAGCCGCTTCTCGAGCTCGATGGCTGCCGGTTCTACGTCGGCCGCAACGGCCGGCAGAACGATCTACTCACCTTTTCCCTGGCCCGCAAGACGGATGTTTGGTGCCACGCCAACGATGTGCCGGGCAGCCACGTCATCGTCAAGCGTCCCGATGGCCCGCCGACCCCCGAAGATCGCCGTCGCGGGGCCGTGCTGGCCGCCTGGTTCAGCTTCGCCCGGCAGGCCGGCAAGGTCGCCGTCGACGTCACCGAGGTCGCCCACGTCCGCCGCCTTCCCGGCGGGGGGCCGGGCCGTGTGACCTACACGCACCAGAAGACCTTCCACGTCGACCCCGCCGAAGCCGGCCCCTGGCTGGAAGGACCGGCCAATTCCCCCTTCCGTGGATCGGAATAGGATTCGTATCCGCAGATGTCGCAGATTCCGCGGATCGAGAAGCATCAAGTCTCCACTATCCCAAAGGAAACGTGGAGCACAGGAAGAGGTGGGGGAACAGGGAATCATGACCCTGCCTGCCTTTTGACCGGATTGACTCGCCCCACCGGGGCGCATACCATGAAGTTATGCATTGCCCGAAATGTGCGATCGACCTCAACGATGACGTGCCGCGGTGCCCGCAGTGCGGGTTCACCATCGACGACCTCGACCCCGTGCTGGGACCCCCGCCCGAGCGGGCGGGGTTGGTCACCGACCTCGCCGGAGTCCTGACCGAGGCCGGCCGGGAGCGGCTGACCGGGCGGCTGCGCGAGTTCGCCGAGCGGACCGGCGACGAATTCCTGGTCGTCACCCGCGAAACCACCGAACCCCGGCTGCCCAGCGAATATGTCTTCTGGCTGTTCGACCGCTGGCGGGTGGGCGGGGAAGGGCACACCGGCCTGTTGGTCCTGCTGGCCATGAAGGAACGCCGGATCGAGGTCGAGGTCGGGTTCGCCCTCGAACATTTCGTCACCGATGCCGCCGCCTGCGAGATCCTGCAGGGACACGCGGTTCCCTTCCTGAAGAAGGGGGCCTTCGACGACGGTCTCTTCCATTCGGTCAACGTCCTGGCCCTGGTGGTCGAGGACGGCCGCCGTCAGGAGCAGGAAGCGGAGAAGGAGGGGAAGGCATGACCTCGGTCACGGGAAAAGTACGAAACCCCGGCCAAGCCCGGAGCAGGCCGGAGACGCAGGCGGTCCCCGGATCCTGGAATTCCCTGCCACCCGTGGCGATCGCTATGGTCACCCCGGACGCAGCCGTTCCCTCGGCCCCAAAGCCGCAGGTCGGAAGTCCGACGGCCACGCCGAGAGATGGCGGTGGAGTTGCTAGTCTGGGGTCGACCGGCTGTCTCTGGCCAGCATCCGCCCCCACCTCCGCCCACCGCTCGGATACCCGCCCCGCCCCTCGCTTCGCCGCTTACCCCGGCAGTCGCCCCCGACGCCGGCCGCCCCGCCCGCGTCTGTGGGGCGGTCCGTGGCGCGGCCTCGCCGTGGCCCTGGTACTGACCGGCTTGGTCGGTGTGTTGACCGCCCTGGCTCAGTCTATCCCTCCGGCGCAGCGGCCGGTGTGCGATGACGCCCGCCTGCTCGATAGCGGCAATGCCGCCGCCTTGCGCAAGATCTGCACCGACCTCGAGCGCGACACCCGGGCCGAGCTGGTGGTGCTGATCATGCGCACCACCCGCGGCGTCAACCACCATGATTTCGCCTGGCGCGTCTTCAACCAGTGGGGCATCGGCCGGCGTGGGGTCGATGACGGCATGCTCGTCTTCTTCGCTCTCGACGACCGCCGGGTCGAGATCATTCCCGGAACCCGCTACAAATCGCTGTTTCCCGCCGATGTCTGCACCTCCTTGCTGACGAGGGACGTGGTCCCCGCCATGCGGGCGGGCAAACCCCAAGACGGGGTGCTGGCGGCGGCCCGCCTGGTGGCCGACCGGGTGCGCTCCTTCGAAAAGAGTGGCGGCAAGGTGCCCCTGCCGGCTGAACGTTCCCGAACCAGCCCCTCGTCTCCCGGTTCGAGCCTGTTCTCGAAGATGGGGCCTGGCCTGGGGTCAATGCTCCGCGGCCGCACCGCCGGCAAGATGATCTTCGTCTTCGGGTTGATCGCCTGGGTACTGGCGGGGTTCTCCTTCTTCTTCATGGCCTTCAGCAGCGGCCAGTTGTTGATGGGGAAAGGGCTCATGACGCTGTTTATGGTTCTGGGGGGGGCGATGCTGGCCTTCCTCGGCTACAATGTGCTCGATCTCCAGGGCAACGGCGCCGACCAGGTCGTCTCCGGGGCCGGCGGGGCCGCGCTGCTGGGCTTTCTGTACTGCGGATCCCATCTCTGCCCCCGCTGCAACAAGTGGTGTTCCTCGTGGTCCCGCACCCTGCGCAGCCCCACCTATTCCTCCACGGGGCTGGGCGAGACCACCGAGCACTGCGATTCCTGCGGCTACCACAACGTCTATACCTATACCATCTCCCGCAAGCAGCACAGCCATTCCTCCTCTTCCTCGCGCCGCCGCTCGTCCGGCGGCGGCCGCTCCTCGGGCGGCGGCGGCGGCGCCAGTTGGTAGGGGTGGGAATTGCGCCCGCGGGTCGCGGGATGGTACCATGACGGCACGCCACCCGGAGGTGATCCGTGTCCAAGAGCAAACGACGGGACGGCTCGCTCCCCGCCGCCGCCCCCGCCGCCCCCGCCGCCCCCGCTACCCCCGCC
>CALLCO010000101.1 GCA_937998695.1 Candidatus Ozemibacteraceae bacterium | reverse complement strand
CCGGGGGAGGAACCAGAATTTCCTTTCGGGTGGGGGGGTGAGGCGGGGCCGGCTCCCCCCCTGGGTCAGGATTTGTCCAGAAGGCGCAAGACCATGCCTGGCAGGAGGTTGGCTTGGGCCAGAACCGCCGTGCCCGACTCGAGGAACAGGGCGTTGCGCGTGTATTCGACCACCTCCTGGGCGATGTCGGCGTCGCGGATGCGCGATTCGGCGTCGAGGGCATTGATGTGCTGCACGCCGAGATGGCGCAAACCCGATTCGAGGCTGTTTTGCAGGCCGCCGATCCGGGCCCGTTGCGACGAAACCTTGTCGATGGCGCGATCGATGAGGGAGATGGCCTGGTTGGCGCCGCCGGCGGTCGTCACGTCGAGGGTGCCCAGCCCGAGGGCGGTGGCGCTCATGCTCCCGATGTCCAGGTCGAGGGCCTGGCCGGCATTCCATCCAAGGTGGAGCGATGGGTTCGCCCGGGTCACGAAGAGCGAAAAATTGGCATTGCCAATCCCGTAGTCGCTTCCCGCATACAAACCGAACTGATACTGAAGAGGATTTTGGAGGGAGGCGGTGCTGGCGGCGACACTGACATTGACATAGCTGTCGGTCGTGATGCCGTTCGGCAACGTGCGCGTGCCGACCAGCTTGGAGGTGAAGGCGAAACTGTTGCCTACCTGATCGACTTTGATCTGAACTCCTGCTGTCGACAACGTGGCATTGACGCTGGCCTGGAAGGTGGAAAAGGCGATCATATCGGGGGTTGCCAGCGAGGCGGCGGCCGTTCCCAGGGTGGTGAAGGCCGAGTAGGTCACGGTGGTTGCACCATCGGAGATCGTGAAGCGGGCCGCACTGCCGTTGGCCACCGAAGTGGTCGAAGAGGCGTAGAACCTCGAGAACCCTAGGGTTTCAGCGGTCGTGCGGTGGGTGGTCCGGGTGAAGCCGCTGAAGGTGCCGTTGCTCACGCCGAGGGTGGTGGCGGCCGTGGCCCCGGTGATCGTGATGGTGGAGGCGACCGAAGCCACCGTCGAAGTGAAATTGATCTTCAATTCGCCGTTGTCGACAACCGTGTTCATCCCTGAAATCGTTGCCGTCAACCCATTGATGCGGCGAGCCAAACCTTCGAACGTCCAGTATCCGGCGGCCGCGCTGACGGCAACCGTGGTGTTTCCGGCGGAAATGGTGAACGTCTGGGCGGCAGACAGATACAGCCCGGTGGTTAGACCGCGCGTGCCGGCGATCTGGGCAGCTTGCGACGAGAACTGCACGTCGACGCCCGATAACAGGCCGACGGCCAGGTCGGTGCTGGTACGAACCGTCGATAGGGTGCCGTAGGCGTCCTGCAAGGTCAGGCTCACGGTATTGCCGGAGGCCTGGCGGACGGTCGATAGGCCCAGGCTGGTGGCCACCGCCGGGTCGGCCATCACGCTGATCTCTCCTGACCTGCCGATCCGGCCGGAAATCAGCTCGATGTACCCTCCCATGTTCGCCACCCCGGTCTGGGCGGTGCCGACATACTGGGACCTCGACTCGGTCAGGCCAAGCCCCGAGGTGTTCGCCACCGCCGCCTGCAGGGCCGCCGCCAAGCCGTCGAGAGTGGTGGAACCGTCGATGGTGAAGGAGGAGGTCTTGCCGTTGCCGCTGACCGAGATGGTGGACGGGGTCGCCAGAGCGAAGGCGCCGCCCCCGTCGTAGAATTGCGCGATGCTCACCAGTTGGGTCGTACCCTTGGCCAGGGTCGTACTGGCCGAAGCGGCCTTCATGGTGAACGGCTGAGTCTGCTGTGCCTGCGAGGTGCCGGCCGTGATCAGGGCGATGCTGACCAGAAACTGGCCGGTGGCCGCCGGCGACCCGGTCAGGATGCCCTGAGCGAAGGGGGTGCTGGTCGAGACTTGGCCGCTGCGGCTGCCGTCGAGCAGCTTCATCGTGTTGAACTCGGTGTTCCAGGCGATTTTGTTCAAGTCGTCGCGCAGCCGGTTCACCTCACTCTGGAGTTCGAGCTTGTCGGTGGCGGTCAAGGTGCCGTCAAGGGCCGACATGGCCAGCTCCCGCATGCGCTGGAGGATGTCGTGGGTGCCTTCCAGGGCGGTGTCGGCCGTCTGCAACAACGAGATGCCGTTCTGGGTGTTGAGTCGCGCCTGATACAGCCCCCGGGCCTGCCAACGTAGTCGCTCGGCCAACCCCAGACCCATGGGGTCGTCGGCGGCGGAGTTGATCCGCAGGCCGCTGCTCAGTCGTTCGACCGATTTCTCGAGGCGGGAATTGGTCGCGCCGAGTGATTCGAGCGAACGAAAAGAAAGGGAATAGGTGTTGATGCGGTATACCATGCCTGCCTCCTTGCAGCGCCATGATCTTCCGTGATCGCCGTCGGGCCTCTAAATTGGGCCCCTCTTGCCAAGGAAATACCAAATTTCCCACGCAAGCGCAACTCGTATCCGGTGGGTGGTGCCAACGGAAGCCAAAAACCCACCCTCGGCTCACGAGGCGGGGCGCATTCTCAAAAAGAGGTCCTTGCTTGTCAAACCCTCATCCAGAAACAGTTTCGATCAACACACGACATCCCCGGCCGCCTTAGACAACTGGAGTATTCATGCGTTCTTCGGGGCCAAGTACCTTTTTTCGAGAATGAGTCTGTTGCGCGAACGCCCCAAACAGCCCACTTCCATGTACCGTCCATGCTGAGATGCCGACCGAGTCCGGGGCGCTGTGTCCGCAGCGCGCAAAAATACCGATGCATGCAACAGGCTCGAATGCACCTAGGGGCGTGAATTCTCCTGGCGGGGGAGGGACCACCTGGTTCAACGCTTGGGCAAGCCCAGACGACACTTGGCGGGCGGAATCGACGGGATCTCGAGCAGGGTTTCTACCTCGGCGAACCCCGGCAAGGTGGCCGGGGCCACCGCCTGGAAAATCTCGACCGGCTGGGTCTTTCCTTTCAGTGGAATGGGGTCGAGCTTCTCGAGCCAGACCAGGTCGCCCAGGCCGGCCGCCGTGGCGGCGCTCATCAGCACCTTGCCGGGCCGGGCGGTCGAGCAGATGCGGCTGGCGATGTTGACCGCGTCGCCGATAGCCGTGTAGGTCAGGATCTTATCGGAACCGATGAACCCGACCGTGACGTCGCCGGTGTTGAGGCCGATGCCGATTTCGATCTCGGGCAGACCCTGTTTCCGCCAGCCGGCCTTCAATTGATCCAGGCGCTTCATCATGGCCAGGGCGCAGAAAACCGCTCGAGGTTCGGGGCTCTGGACCGCCAATGGTGCGCCGAACAGCGCCATCAGCGCATCGCCGATGAATTTGTCGATCGTCCCCTGGAACTGGAGGATGACCTCGGTCATTGCCGAAAAATATTCGTTCAAAAGCCTCACTACCTGGCTCGGGTCGAGCTTTTCGCTGAGCGGGGTGAACCCGCGTACGTCGGCGAACATGATAGTGACGGGCTGCTTCTGCCCTCCCAGGGCTAGCGAGGCCGGATCGGCGATGATCCGCTCGACGATGTGAGGGGACAGGAATTTCTGGAAGCTCTCGAACATCTGCGTCCGGTCTTTCTCTAGGCCGACCTTCTCGAAATACTGCCGGTCGTACTCCTGATCGAGATACTCGGTGGTGTGTTCGAGTTTGCGCTGGTAAGCGGTGAGCTTGTCGATGCGCTGCTTGAGGGTGTAGACCTCGGCCAGGCGGGCCGCCTCGCGCTGTCGTTCGGCCACCAACCGCCCCAGCACCTGCCCTACCAGGAAAAGCACACCCTGGGTTTCGGGCTTCTGATACAGGATCGGCGGGGCGCTCTCGATGGCCAGCAGCCCGATCACGGTCTCGCCGTCGATGAGCGGGGTCGCTCCCAGGAGCGGGATGGGCGGTGGTTCCCCGCGCCGACCCGATGAGAACGAATACATCTCCCCGTTCCGGATCAGGGGAGCCAGTGGAGTGTCGCCCCACTCGAACCGGACCCGTTTGGCATTCCATTCCGACTTGGGGAAACATCCTTTGAGTTCGAGAAATTCAGGTTGCCGGGAGTCGATGAGGTAGATCTGGCCCTGCTGGATACAAAGAAGTGGACAAAGCAGCTCGAGGGCCTGTTCCACCAGCGGGATTCCGGCGGTCTGGGGTCCGGTCAGAGTGGCCAGGATCCGGATGATCGCCTCGAGAAAGCGCTGGATGGGCTGCCCGAACAGCTCGGGAGGGGGAGGCGGCGGGGGCACGGGAACCTCGGCCGGGGGATCTGGGGGACGGGGGAGGGGAGCGGCGGTCGCAGTTGGAGGGATCGTCCGGGATGGCCGGTTCAGCCCGGTGCCCTGGCCCGCCTCGCCGGGTAGCCCAGGGCCGTTGCCAGAAGCCGGCTGCGACATCTTGGGAGCGGAGGAACCCGGCACGGGTGGCGTCGAGGTCACCGCCTGGAGGGCAACCAGGGCGAGGGGAACGACCGCCCACAGGGCGATCAGGCTGAACCAGTGTCCCCACCACAACCACGACAGAAACACCAGCCAACCCAGGAACGCGCTTTTCACTACCCGATGATTCATACAGCGACTACCTATCACTATGCCATTTCCCTCTAACGAAGGCAATCTTCAGGGTACCCTAGCCAGGCACTGCACCGGGTACCTCGCCTTGGCAACCGGTCCATGGTCCTCATGAGAAACGGGGAATCCATCTGAAGAAAAACACGTCGGTTCGGGACAGCCGTTCCATCGTCCCCGGCGCTGAGGAAGGGGGCCATTGCCGCGCCCGCCGGGATGAAAGGTCACCTTGACTAGCTCAGGCGCCGATCCAGCGGCCATTGCCGCGCCCGCCGGGGGGAGAGGGCTCGCTTCAAGGAAGGGGAAAACCGGCGTCGCGCAGGAACCCGAGGATCTCGGTCTCGAACGTGGTCGAGGCCACCTGGTGGGCCTGGACGTGACCGGCGCCCGGGACGATCAGTTCGCGGGCCTGGGGAATGGCCGCCTTCAGGCGGTCGTGGTCGGGACGGGTGGCGCGGGGGTCGAGGGTGTCGTGAATGAGCAGGACGGGCCGCCCGGCGAACCCGGCCGCAGCCTCGACGGGGCGGTTGTCGAGAAACGGGATGCCCACCCACCAGCTGATAAGGTGGAACCCCACGTCGGTCAGGAAGGAATCGGGCAATCCGCTCAACCGCGCAAAATCACGCCCCCCGATCAAGCGCAGTTCGGCGAACGACGACTCGAGCACAAACGCCTGGATCTCGGGCAAGCGGGCGGCCCCGTTGATCAGGGTCGCCGCTCCCATCGAACGGCCATAGGCCGCCAGCGGGGTGCCGGTGGCCAGGAACCCGCGCTCCCGCGCCGCGTCGATGACGCACCGCAGATCAGCCCATTCGAGCAGGCCGATCGAGGTGTAGTCGCCGTCGCTGGCGCCATGGGCCCGGAAATCGAGCAGCAGCAAAGCGAGCCCGAACCGCCGCAGGAACCCCACCATGGCCGCCATGTTGGTGTGGTCGACCCCATGGCCGTGGCAGAGCAACACCGTGCCCAGGCCGGGAGTGCCGCTGGCATACCAGGCCTGGATGGTCTGCCCCAGATCGTTGCGGGCGACGAACGGGGTAAACAGGTGGTCGGGAAAGGCTTCGGGAGGCCCGAAACGGGGCCGCCGCACGTTCTTCAGGGCGAAGCCCCAGACCATGGCCAGGATCGCCCCCCCGAGGACACCGAGCACTCCGAGGATTCTCGACCACCGGGGCCACGCCCCCGTTCGTTGCGTCATCATACCCGTATTCTATCGCACCCACCACCTTTCCGCCAATCCAGGAACCCATGCCCGGGCGTGATCATCGTGCGGTCCCTCGTGGGGGTTCGGCAACGGTCGCCTCCTGCCGATGGGGGTGCCTGCTTCGGTCTCGGGAGGTGTGAGGAATGGCCAATCTGGTGGTGGTGATCGGCGTAATGGTACAGGCCCTCTTCGGGGGGCTGCTGCCCGTGTGGGCCGCGGGCTCGCGCGCGTATGTCGAGGATCTCGCCTGGCAGCATGTCCTGGGCGGGGCGGCCGACGAGGCCTACCGTGGCCTGGTCCTGTTGGGCGACGGCGGCTGCGTCGTCGCCGGTCACTCCTACTCCCGCGATGGCGATATCGAGGGAGCCCACGGTCGCACCGACGTCCTGGTCGTGCGCTACGGGGCGGACGGCAAGCCTGTCTGGACCAAGGTTTTCGGCGGCCCCGAGCACGACCGGGCATTCGCCATCGAGTCGACCTTCGATGGCGGGTACATCGTGGTCGGCGATACCGACCTGGAGGACCCCGCCATCGGCTATCACGGCGGCACCGACGTGCTCGTCATGCGCCTCGACGGGGCGGGCAACCTGTTGTGGAAACGCTGCTACGGAGGCAATGGTGACGACACCGCCTATGCGGTGCGCCAGACCCCCGATGGGGGCTTCCTGCTTGCTTGCGGGGCCGGTTCGAACAATGGCGACGTCACCGGCCACCACGGCGGCACCGATGCCTGGGTGGTCAAACTCTCGCCGACCGGGGCGATCCAGTGGTCGACCTGCCTGGGTGGCCCTCTCGATGATCTGGCCGCCAGCGTCGATCCCGTCGGTGACGGCGGATGCTACGTAGCGGGTCGGGTGGCTTCCCACACGGTCGACGAGTTGACCGATGAACACGGTCTCGGCAATGTCCTGGTCGCCCGGCTCGATGCGAGCGGCACCGTCCGCTGGCTGAAGAGCTTCGGCGGAGTCGACGAGGAACGGGCCTATGCCGTCCGCGCGACCGCCGATGGGGGCTGCGTGGTCGCCGGGACGGCCAGTTCGCTGACCGGCGTGGTCGAGGGGTGGCAGGGCGGTCTGGATGCTTGGGTCCTCAAGCTCGATGCCGACGGCGGGATCGAGTGGCAGAACTGCTACGGTGGGGTCGCCGACGATCTTGCCTACAGCATCCGGCAGACCACCGACGGGCGGTTCGTGTTCGCGGGGGAGACGGCCTCGATGGATGGCGAGGTCGAGGGCGCCCACGGCGGCACCGACCTCTGGCTGGTCGGTCTCGACATCGACGGAACCATGCTCTGGCAGAAGACTCTGGGGGGAAGATTCGGCGAGGTCGGCTACGACCTTCGCCAGCTCCCCGACGGGCACTGGCTGGTGGCCGGCACCTGCGTGCCTTCGGGTGGGTATGATATCCCCCTGGGCCACGCCGGCTACGACGCCTGGCTTCTGAAGGTTCGGCCCTGAGCGATTCCCGGCATCGCAGGTTCTCCGCAACCACTCACCCTGCGGGTGGGGCTTCCCTTTGCCCTCTTCATCTGCCGCCCTTATCTGCCGTGCGGGCGGGCATGGTTCGCCGGCGACCTCACTGGTGGCCATTCTTCCGAATCGTCACCCATGGCCCGGCCCGCGTCGTGACGGCGAGCCCCGGAGGAACTACGGCCGTGTGCCGTGGGAAAGGCCAGCGGCATGCCTCTGGGAGTTGGTTCGAAGACGGATTGCCTCACTCCTCACCGCAGTTTGTCACCTTGCTCCAGGTAGGGTAGGATTCTCCTACGAATTCAGAATCCCGGGGGAATCAATGGAGCACCTTCGAAAGGCAGTTGGTCAAGACTGGTCGGTGCAGGGCGCCGAGGCGACCCTGCAGGCGTTCGGCAGTTCGGCAGCGGGGTTGGCGGGTGCCGAGGCCGAAGCCCGCGCCCAGGTCTTCGGCCCCAACGAGATCGCCCAGGGGAAACCCACCCCCTGGTATGTTCTCCTCAGGCGGCAGTTCGAGAGCCCGCTGATCTTCATTCTGTTGGTCGCGGCGGCGGCCACGTGGCTGGTCAGCGAGCACCCCGGCGATGTCTGGATCATCTTGGCTGTGCTAGTTATCAACGCCGGCATCGGCTACCACCAGGAGCGCAAGGCCGAGCGGGCCATCAACAACATCAAGGGCATGTCCGCCCCCCGCTGTCGGGTGCGCCGCGAGGGGCAGGTGACCGATCTTGACGCCCGCCAGCTCGTGCCGGGCGACATCATCCTGCTCGAGGAGGGCGACCGGGTGCCCGCGGATGGCCGCTTGCTGTCCGCCGTCCGCTTGCGCGTCGAGGAGGGGATCTTCACCGGGGAGTCGGTCGCCGCCGCCAAACAGGTCGAGCCGCTCGCCGCGGTCTCGGTGCTGGCCGACAAGACCGACATGGTATTCATGGGCACGCACGTCACCAGCGGTCGCGGCGAGGCGGTGGTGACGGCCATCGGCATGGCCACCGAACTGGGCAAGATCGCCGGTCTCGTCCAGACCGCCGAGGATGTACAGACCCCGCTGCAGAAGAAGCTCGACGGGTTCAGTGCCTTCATTGCCCGGGCGGTGCTGGGAATCTGCATCCTGATCTTTGTCAGCAGCTATGTGGTCTGGCGGCAGCCGTTCGGCGAAGTGTTGCTGAACGCCATCGCCCTGGCCGTCTCGGCCATTCCCGAAGGCCTCCCGGTTGTCATCACCCTCGTTCTCGCCATCGGGGTGCGGCGCATGGCCGCGCATCGGGCGCTCATCCGCAAGCTGCCCACCGTCGAGACGCTCGGTTCGGCCACCGTCATCTGCACTGACAAAACCGGCACCCTGACCCGCAACGAAATGGTCGTGGTCAAGGTGCACGCCGGCCACGCCGAATACACCGTGACCGGCGAAGGCTATGCCTGCACTGGCCAAATCCTGCAGGCTGACGGGAAGCCCGCTCCCGACGCCGCCTTGGCCCACCTCCTCGAGACCGCCGTCCTGTGCAACAACTCTTCCCTGAAGCTCGAGGCCGACGGCACCTGGCAGATGATCGGCGACGGCACCGAGGGGGCCCTGATGACCCTCGCCGGCAAGAGCGCCGCTTCCTTCCTCACCCTTCGTCACCAGCAAAAACGCCTGGCCGAGCTGCCCTTCGACAGCAAGATCAAATTCATGATCACCGTCCACGCGACCCCCGAGGGGCGGCCGCGCGCCCACCTGAAAGGCTCGCTTGAAGCGGTGCTGGCGCGCTGCACCACCTATCTGACCTCGGCCGGCCCCCAACCGCTCACCCCGGCCATGACCGAGAAGATCAAGCAAATCAACCTGGCCTATGCCGACGAGGCCCTGCGCGTGCTCGGCCTTGCCTGCAAGGACCTGCCCGCCGATTTCGACCCCGTCGCCTTCCCTGATCAGGACCACCAGGGCTACACCTTCCTCGGTCTCGTCGGCATGATGGATCTGCCCCGCCCCGAAGCCGTCGCCGCCGTGGCACGCTGTCGCCGCGCCGGCATCAAGGTTGTCATGATCACCGGGGACCATCCCGCCACTGCCCGCGCGGTCGGTCGCAAGGTCGGCCTCTTCGACGAGGGCATGCGCATGATGACCGGCGTCGAGTTGCAGATGCTCGATGAGGCCGGCCTGCGCGAGGTCGTCCAGCAGGTGGCCATTTACGCCCGCACCAGCCCGGAAGACAAGATGCGGATCATCCAGGCCTTGCAGTGGCACGGGCACGTGGTCAGCATGACCGGCGACGGGGTCAACGACGCGCCCGCCCTCACCCGCGCCGACATCGGCGTCGCCATGGGGAAGGCCGGCACCGACGTGGCCCGCGAGGCGGCCGGCATGGTGCTGGTCGATGACAACTTCGCCTCGATCGTCGCCGCGGTCGAGGAAGGGCGCATCATCTACAACAACCTCCGCAAGGCCCTGGGCTTCCTGATGTCGACCAACGCAGGCGAGGTGGTCACCCTGCTGGCCGCCTCGCTGCTGGGCATGGCCGCCCCGCTGCGCGCGGTCATGATCCTGTGGGTCAACCTCGTCACCGACGGCTTCACCACCATCGCCCTCGGCGTCGATCCCCCCGAGGGCGATGAAATGGATCGCCCCCCCCGCAACCCCCGCGAAGACCTGCTGTCGGGCCCCATGAAAGTGCAGCTGGCGATCGTCGCCC
>CALLCO010000100.1 GCA_937998695.1 Candidatus Ozemibacteraceae bacterium | reverse complement strand
CGCACCGTGTCGGCGTTCAGGCGCACGATCTTGCCCGACTTGCTGACGATCATCAGCTCATCACGCTCGAACATGCGCTTGATGGCCAGAACCTCGCCCGTCTTCTCACGGATCTTGAGATTGATGACCCCCTTGCCGCCGCGGTGGGTGACCCGGTAGGCGTTGATGTCGGTCTGCTTGCCATAGCCCTTGGCCGTCACCGTCATCAGCTTGCCGTCGAAGGGAATGTATTCCCCAGGCGGCAGCCCGGCCAGTTCATCGGCCTCGGGTTCTTCAGAGGCCTCGTCGACAGCATCTTCGACATCGGACTCGTCGGACGGCGGCAGGGCGACCGCCCCGGCCTCGTCGACCGGCACCGGGGTGCCTTCCGCTACGGAGCCGGCGGGAGCCGGCGCCGCGGTGGTGGTGGCGGCCGCGGCAGCCGCCTCGGCAGCGAGGGTCTCCTCGCTCTTGCGGGCGAAGACCTCCATGCCCACCACCACGTCTTCGGGCGACCGGAAGGTAATGGCCTTGACCCCGCGGGCCGCGCGACCCATCACCCGCACCTCGCTCTCGGGGAACCGGATGGCATAGCCGTTGCGTGTGGCAATGACGATCTGCTCGCCGCCGCGCAGGGTCTTGACCCCGACCAGTTCGTCACCCTCGTCGAGGTTGATGGCGATGATGCCCTTCGAAGTGGGTCGCGAGAAGGCGGACAGTTCGGTCATCTTGGCCACGCCGCGGCGCGTCACCATGAAGATGCGGCGGGTCTGGTCGAAGTGCCGCACCGGCAGCAGAGCGGTGATCTTCTCGTTCTCGGCCAGGTTCAGCAGGTTGACGATGGCCCGTCCGGTGGCCTGGCGACCGCCTTCGGGGATCTTGTATCCCTTCAGCCAGTGAGCCTTGCCGGTGCTGGTGAAGACGAGCAGGTAGGAGTGCGTCGTGGCCAGGAACATGTGCTCGACGACGTCGTCTTCTTTGATGCCGCCGACCAGGCTGCCCTTGCTGCCGCGGCCGATCTGCCGGAAAGCGGTCGGGGCGATCCGCTTGACATACCCGTTGCGGGTCACGGTGATGACGATATCGGTTTCCTGCATCAGGTCTTCGACGTCGAGGCGCTCGGCCTCCGATTCGCTGATGCGGGTGCGCCGTTCGTCGGCGAACTTCTCGCGGATCTCTTTGAGCTCCTGTTTGATGATGTCGCGGACCTTCTCGTCGGAGGCGAGAATGCCCTTCAGTTTCTCGATCAGGGCGAGGGTCTCGTGATACTCTTGCACGATCTTCTCGCGTTCGAGGCCGGTCAGCCGCTGCAGGCGCATGTCGAGGATGGCCTGGGCCTGCTTCTCGCTGAGCATGAAGGTGTCCATCAGCCCCTGTTTGGCCTCGGCGGGGCCGGCGGCCTCCTTGATCAGGGTGATCACCGCGTCGAGGTTGTCGAGAGCGATGGTCAACCCTTCCAGAATGTGGGCCTTCTCTTCTGCTTTGCGCAACTGGAACGCGGTGCGGCGCCGGATGACATCGCGGCAGTGGTTGATATAGTGCTCCATCAGCGCCTTCAGATCGAGCACCAGGGGACGGTTGTCGACCAGCACCAGCATGATGATGCCGAAGGTCTGCTGCAGGGCGGTGTGTCGGTAGAGCTGGTTGAGGATGACTTCGGTGTTGGTGCCCTTGCGCAGCTCGATGACGACCCGGATGCCTTCCCGGTTCGATTCGTCGCGCAGATCGGTCACCCCGTCCAGCTTCTTTTCGCGGATCAGGTCGGCGATCGATTTGACCAGCTTGGCTTTGTTAACCTGGTAGGGAAGCTCCTTGACGACGAGGCGCTCGCGGCCTTTCGAGAGCTCCTCGACATCGACCACCGCCCGCATTACCACCGAGCCGCGGCCAGTGCGATAGGCGAGTTCCGCCCCTTCCCGACCCATGATCAACCCGCCGGTGGGGAAGTCGGGCGCTGGTACCGCCCGAATCAACTCGTCAATCGAGGTCTCGGGGTTGTCGAGCAGCAGCAGCAGCCCGGTCACCACCTCGCCGAGGTTGTGCGGCGGAATGTTGGTGGCCATACCGACCGCGATGCCGGCCGACCCGTTGACCAGAAGATTGGGGAACTTGCAGGGCAGGACAATCGGTTCCTGTAGGGAGCCGTCGAAGTTGGGCATCCAGTCGACGGTCTCCATCTCGAGATCGCGCAAAAGCTCTTCGGCCAGGGCACCGAGGCGGGCCTCGGTGTATCGCATGGCAGCAGGCGCGTCGCCATCGATCGAGCCGAAGTTGCCGTGGCCGTCGATCAGCGGGTAGCGCAAGCTGAAATCTTGGGCCATGCGCACCAGTGTGTCGTAGACGGCGGCGTCGCCGTGCGGGTGGTACTTGCCGAGCACTTCGCCGACGGTACGGGCCGCCTTGACGTAGGGCCGCTTGCTGGTGAAGCCGTTGTCGAACATGGCATACAGCACCCGGCGGTGGACGGGCTTGAGGCCGTCGCGAACGTCGGGCAAAGCCCGGCCCACGATGACGCTCATCGCGTAATCGAGGTACGAGCTCTTCATGTCGTCCTCGATGTTGATAAAATGCTCTTTGGCCGGCGGTTCAACAGGGGGCATGGCCGGTCCGCTGGGGACCGGGGTGTCGATGTCTTTGTCGTTTGCCATGGATCAGGGCCTCAGATGTCGAGATTTTTGACGTGCTTGGCGTACTGGGAGATGAACTGGCGGCGGGGTTCGACTTTGTCCCCCATCAGCACGGAGAAGATGCGGTCGGCCTCCAGCGCGTCGAGGGCCTGCACCTTCTTGAGGGTGCGGGTGGCGGGGTTCATGGTGGTTTCCCACAACTGTTCGGGGTTCATCTCGCCCAGACCTTTGTACCGCTGCAGGCTGACCTGGTCGCTGCCGCCAAACTCGGCCACCAGTTTCTCTTTTTCGGCCTCCGAGTAGGCGTAGCGTTCGATCTTCCCCTTTTTGACCTTGTACAGAGGGGGCTGGGCGATGTAGAGGTAGCCCTTCTCGATGACCTCGGGCATGTAGCGGTAGAAGAAGGTCAGCAGCAGGGTGCGGATGTGGGCCCCGTCGACGTCGGCGTCGGTCATGATGACCAGCCGGTGGTAGCGGGTTTTGGTGATGTCGAAGTCATCCTTGCCGATATTGGTGCCGACGGCGGCGATCAGATCCTGCAGAATCTCGTTGCCGACGACCTTCTCGAGCCGGGTCTTTTCGACGTTGAGGATCTTCCCGCGCAGGGGCAGCACCGCCTGGGTCCTGCGATCACGCCCCTGTTTGGCCGAGCCACCGGCGCTGTTGCCCTCGACGATGAACAGTTCCGACTTGGCGGGGTCGGTTTCCTGGCAGTCGGCCAGTTTGCCCGGCAACGACGATCCTTCGAGGGCGGTCTTGCGCCTGGTCAGTTCGCGCGCCTTCTGGGCGGCGATGCGGGCCCGCATCGAGGTCAGGATCTTGTCGAGCACCGGCTTGGCCACCATCGGGTTCTGCTCGAGCAGTTCGGCCAGGAACTCGGTGCAGACCGAGTCGACGATCCCGCGCACCTCGGGATTGCCGAGCTTGCCCTTGGTCTGCCCCTCGAACTGCGGCTCGGGCACCTTGATCGAGAGCACGCCGACCAGCCCTTCACGGACGTCGTCCGTGGTGATCTTGACGTCTTTTCCCTTCTCTTTGCCTAGCAGGGAGGGGTCTTTCTTCAGGTAGTCGTTGAACACCTTGGTCAGAGCCGAGCGGAAGCCCACCACGTGGGTGCCGCCATCGACGGTGTTGATGTTGTTGACGAAGGCGAAGAACTGCTCGGAATACCCGTCATTGTAGGAGAGGGCGACGCTCACCTCGACCCCATCCCGTTCTTTCTGGAAGAACACGACATCCCGGAAGAGGGGGGTCTTGGTTTCGTTGAGGAACTCGACGAAACTGGCGATGCCACCCTTGTATTCGAACAGATGACATTTCTGGGTCGCTTTCTGCCGCAGGACGATCTTGACCCCAGGGTTCAGGAAGGCCAATTCGCGCAGACGCCGGGCCAGGATGTCGAAATTGAACTCGGTGGTCTGGAAGATCTGACTGTCGGGTTTGAACTGGACCTTGGTGCCGCGCCGGTCGGCCCCGCTGGTGACGGTCATCGGCCCCCGCGGCTCCCCGCGGGCGAACGACTGCTGGTAGGTGTCGCCGTCGCGCCAGACCGTGACCTCGCACCACTCCGAAAGGGCGTTGACCACGCTGATACCGACCCCGTGCAGACCGCCGCTGAACTTGTAGCTTTTCTTGTCGAACTTGCCGCCCGAATGCAGGACGGTCATGATCACCTCGAGGGCGGGTTTGCCCGTGGCCTCGTGGAGGTCGACCGGAATACCACGCCCGTCGTCGAGGACCGAAATCGAGCCGTCGTCGTGCAGGCTGATGTGGACGGTGGTGGCGTACCCGCCCATGACCTCGTCGATGCTGTTGTCGACGACCTCCCAGACCAGGTGATGGAGGCCATCAACCCCCGTGCCGCCGATGTACATGCCGGGGCGCTTGCGCACCGCTTCCAGGCCTTCGAGCACCTGGATGTTCTTGGCGGAATACTCGGGGTTGCCGTTCGTCCCGTTCTGGCCATGACGGCCGTTGGGGGCGGGGTCGCCGTTGCGGGCGGCCTGCATCGGAGAGGCGCCTCGTTCCTGATCGCTCATTGCTTCTGCTCCTCATGGAAAACGGACGGCCCGGCGACGGGTGTCTTCCGGGCAGGGGGCCGCACGTAGATAGCCCCTGGGAAAGGGGAAGCCCGGCCCCGATGGGCCAAGGCCTCGGGGGAAATGGACGTGGTCAGCCACTGACCGCGGGTGGTCAGCACGGCCGACCGGAGGGGGGTGACCGGGGGAGTGGCGGCCGCCAGGGCCCGCTGCCGGGTGGCGGCATCGACCGTCTGCAGGTTAAGAATGGCCACGCACGACCGCACATCCACGAACTCCTGACTGCCGAGGTGGATCAGCATCCCTGAGCCTCCGTGGGAGCCAGGGCGAGAAAGTCGGCCCACTCCGGTTCGAGTCTGAACTGCCCCGAGGGGTCGTCGAGGTCGACGAGGTTGGGGGGCAGGCCGGTTTCGAAGATGACCGCCCGGATCATCTCGTAGCGCATGGTCATCCAGACGCTGGTTTCGAAGGCCTCTCGCAGGGATTGGCCCAGGGTCCGGACCCGGGCCCGGGCCTCGCCGGCCAGATCGCTGCGCAGGGCGTCGAACTCCAGTTTTGCCAAAGTGGGAATCTGGTGGGCGATCTCCTCGAGGGTCAGCCAGGGGGTGTCATACAACATCTGTCGGGCCATGGCGAGGTCGAGCTCCCGGGCCCGATGCCGACAGATCGAACAGGTGTCAAGGGCCCGAGGGACCAGGTTCGAAGCACAGCTTCGGCACAGGTGATACCCTTCCGCCTCGAGGCCTTGCAGGCGGGCCCGCAGTTTGCGGCGGCATGCCTGAATCTTCTGTTGCAGATCGGGGTTGCCGATGTCGGGCAGATCAGCTTCGGGCTGAAGGCGCCAGTCAGGCCAGACCCGGGTGGGGGCTTGCTGCAAAACGGGAGGGATCGTACCCAGCCGCCCCTGGATGGTAGTGATCCGGGCGTCGGGAAACATTCGCCGGAGGTTGGCCAGGATCTGGGGCTTGAGGTAGGTGAGATTCTGCATCCACTGTGAGTCGGCGCACCTTACCCACAGCCGGCCCCGGTTCATCCGCATGGGATAGACGAACCGGCGCAGGTCGCGCCCGGCGATCTCTTCCCAGGCGTAGGCGATCCGCCCCAGGAGCAGAACGTCGCGAACCGTGCCGTCGGACGAGGGTCCGGTGGCGTGGTTTTCCGCCCTAACCCCCCGCTCACCGGTATTTCCCGCCCGGGTTTGCCGGGCGCGGAACAGGCTGATGCACCGCCCGATCTCTTTCTTGAGAGGGGTGATCCCACCGGTCCGCCGTCGTGATGCTTTTCCCATACTGGTGCGAGAGGAGCTTCCATGATATTCGAAACGGGGTGCATTTTCAAGCCCGTAAAACACCGTCAAACAAGCTCTGATAAAGGGTTTTGCGGTGCTTTTTTCACCTCTTTCACCCGTAGGGGGATACGGGAAGCCCCCAACAATCGCTCCTGACCCCTGAAAAACGATTTTTTCAATCTCATAGGAAAGGTCAAGGGGTGAGATCTTGTGGGAGAGTAGCCTCGGCTAAGGGAATAGGTGAGACAAAAAACACGGGTCTAGCGATGCCGGTCAATGGCACCCGACGCTGTCTTGACAGATCCCGGGCTTGGCGACTCTCACCTTCTGGTCCGGAATCAGGAGAACCACGTAGAGCATTGAGAAAAAGAAAGGGGCGAAACGCAGCATTCCACAATAATCGTCGAGGGTGAAATCGCACGGGAACAAGGAATCAAGAGAAGGGCGGCGCGGTCAAGATGATCCGGGTGCGATCCGATCGACCGGTGGCGGAGACCATCGCTCAGCGGCGGCCTTGGGGATCGACGTACCGCGAGACGCGTTCGAACTCTTGTTGGAAGTCGGGACTGGTCTTCAGGAGGTTCTGGATTTTCTCGCAGGCGTGCATGACGGTCGTGTGGTCGCGTCCGCCGAAGGCTTCGCCGATCTGGCTGAGCGAGGAATCGGTCAGCATCTGAGCCAGGCGCATGGCTACCTGACGAGGTAGTACCAGGTTCTGGGAACGACGCTTGCTGCTCATTTCGGCATCGGGAATATCGTAATACTGGGCCACCCGCTTCTGGATCCAGGCGATGGTGATGCGGCCTGGGGTGTTTTCGCGCAGGAAGTCTTTCAGGATGTGATCAACCAGGTCGCGGTCGACCGGCCGCTGGACGACGCCGGCATAGGCCACCACCCGATTGAAAGCCCCCTCGAGAACGCGGATGTTGTCGGTCACGTGTTCGGCGAGATACATCAAAATCTCGTCGGGCACCCGGATCACGCAGTCGGCAGCCGCCCGCTTGAGGATGGCCACCCGCATTTCGAGATCAGGGGATTGAATGTCAGCGACAATGCCCATTTCGAACCTTGATACCAGGCGCTCTTCGAGTTTGTTGATCTTCTTCGGAGGTGAATCGGAGGTCAACACGATCTGTTTCTTGTTTTGGAACAACTCGTTGAACGTATGGAAAAACTCGTCGACCACCGCTTCCTTCCCGGCGAAGAATTGTACGTCATCGATCAACAGCAAGTCTTTCTTGCGGTATTTGGCCCGGAATTCGCTCATTCGTTTGACGGTGATCGATTCGATGAAATCGTTGGTGAACGCTTCAGAAGAAAGGTAGGCAACACGAGCCTTCGGATTCTGCCGCAACACTTCCTGCCCGATGGCTTGCATCAGGTGGGTTTTGCCCAACCCGACGCCGCCATAGATGAACACCGGGTTGTACATCGTGCCAAGGTTCTTGCTGACGGCCTGGCTGATGGCGTGGGCGAATTGGTTGCTCTTGCCCACGACGAACGTTTCGAAGGTATATTTCCCGTTGAAGCCCGACTCACCCTTGGCTACAGTTCTCCCTTTCTCGATCGGAGCGGGAGTCGGTACCACCGGTGTTTCGGCGATAGTGGGTAGCCCCAGTTGTTGGGGCCGCTCTTGCAGTCCGCGTTTCATCCGGGTGACAAAAACACACTTGAGAGGGGGGTTGCTTTCCTGCAGAATTTTGGCGATCAGCAAACGGTAGCGGCGCTCGATCCATTCCTTGCAGATTTCGTTCTGCGCCTCGAGAATGAAGGATTCCCCCTCGATGCCGCGGGGGGAGATCGAGTTCAGG
The DNA here is from genome assembly GCA_937998695.1 of Candidatus Ozemibacteraceae bacterium. GTDB lineage: Bacteria > Muiribacteriota > Ozemobacteria > Ozemobacterales > Ozemobacteraceae > Ozemobacter. The sequence continues at coordinate 17,674 of CALLCO010000100.1, read as the reverse complement.
AAAAGATTCAGACTGGCTTCGTTGACCTGGGATTTGATCTCGCCGGTGATGCGGTCCCAGAGGGTGATGGTCGGGTTCATCGGATGTCCTCGCTCGAGGTACCCGGCTTCCGAGGAAAGGGGTACCCCTAGGGGGTGTTTTTGGGGGAGGCTCATTTTCGAACGTCGTCTGAGCATAGCAGATACAGATGCCGTTGGCAAGGCCATTTCCGAGGATTTCGCGATCAGACAACTGATAATGGAGTGGACAACCTCGTGGATAATCGGTGGGTGGTTTGGGGGGAAGGAGAAAGGAGGTTTTTCTGGTGGAAGATGGGGAAATCCGGGCCTGGTTCTCCCCAAGGTTATCCACCGCGCAAAAGGCTGAATGATGGCTGGTTTTGGAAGTTTTCCACCGAATCCCCACATCTACTACTACGTCGGCTTTTTTTGAAAGGGGTACACCGTTTCTGTGTTGGGGTTTGCAAGACCCCAGCCTCCGCTTGGCAAAGCGTCCCGCCATTGGGGTGGTATTCTATTGACGGGGAGAAAAGCATCTGCTATACATGCGGGACTTCGGTCAGTGAGGAGTCCGACATGAAAAGCACCCCCCCACGCTCGTCCAAATCCAAGACAACCCAGTTCAGGAAGCCCCCCCCTTCGACCGGCAATTCCCGAAATTCTGCCAAGCCGCCCTTGGATGAAGTTCTCGATATCATCGGCCTGATGGGAGAAACGAGACTGGCCGAGATCTCTCTCGAAACCCCTGATCTCAAGCTTGCCTTGCGCAAGCAACCGGCTCCGCCACCTTCTCAGGCCACTCCTGTCGGCATTCCCATTTCCATGCCGATGCCGATGCCCATGCCCGGGCAAATGGCCATGGCCTTCCCCGGAATGATCCCCTCCCCGCCCCCTCCAGGTCCCGTGATGCCCGGCTCCATAAATGAAAACGGAAAGGGCGAGAACCGCCCGGCTGCCGCCAAACCGGAAAAAGCCCCTCCTCCGGTGCCCCAGAAAAGCTATCACAAGATCCTTTCCCCGATGGCTGGAACGTTCTATCGGGCTCCTTCCCCCAATTCCCCTCCCTATGTCAACGAAGGGGACGTGGTCACCCCAGGCAAGACCGTCTGCATCGTCGAAGCCATGAAACTGATGAATGAGATCAAGGCGGACAAAGCCGGGAAAATCATCAAGATCCACGTCACCAATGCCAAACCCGTCGAGAAAGGGACCATCCTGCTCGAGATCGACACGGAGACGACGGCATGAATTCGTTCGACCTCGTCATCATCGGAGCCGGGCCGGGTGGCTATCCCTTGGCTTTGCGTCAGGCACAGAAAGGATGGCGGGTCGCGGTCATCGAAGCCGACCAGGTCGGTGGCACCTGCCTGAACTGGGGATGCATTCCCACCAAGGCCCTGCTGGCTTCGGCCAAGGGGCTGCATTTCCTGCGTCAGGCCGACAAACTTGGCCTGACGGTGGAAAAGGCGGGTTTCGCCTGGGATAAAGTCCAGGCCCGAAAAGACGATGTGGTCAAACAGTTGCGTGGCGGGATCGAGAAACTGCTCGACAAGGCCGGCATCACCCTTTTCCGGGGCGTGGGAACCCTGCATCCCGACCGGAAAGTGACGATCAGCGCTCTCCGCGCTCCCGAGGGAAGCGGCACGGCGCCGACCCCACCCATCGACATCGAGGGGAAACGGATCTGCCTGGCGATCGGTTCCGTGCCGGGCGTGCCGGCTGCCTTCCCCCAGGACCGGTCATTGTTCTGGACCAGCGATGAAGCTCTCTATTGCCAGGAGATCCCGTCCTCCCTGCTCGTCGTCGGAGGCGGAGTGATCGGGCTCGAGCTCGGCCAGGTCTTTGCCCAGTTCGGCAGCAAGGTCACCGTGGTCGAGATGATGCCGCAGATCCTGCCCGGGCTCGATACGGCCACGGCCAAGCGCCTGTTGCCGGTTTTCAAGAAGGCAGGGCTCGAGATTCTGGTCGGCCAGAAAGTCGAAGGGCTGCAAGCCGAAGGTGGTCGGGTGATCTGCCAGATCGGTGGCGCGGCCCGCACCTTCGATCGCGCCCTTTTGGCCATCGGGCGTCGGCCCAATCTGCGCTGCCTGGAAGGGTCACCGGTCAAGCTCGAGCAGGACGGCCCCTTCCTGAAGGTGAACGACCGGTTCGAAACCAGCCAGCCCGGCGTATTCGCGATCGGCGATGCCGTTCGCGGTCCGATGCTGGCCCACAAGGCGACCTACGACGCCGAAACTCTGGCCCGCCAATGGGATGGCGAGACGGTGACCCCCGATTATTCGGCCATTCCTTCGTGCGTCTACACCTTCCCGGAGATCGCCTGGGTCGGGCTGTCGGAAGAAGAGGCGCAGAAACGTGGTCTCGCCTACAAGGCCGGACGGTTCCTGTTCTCGGCGAACGGCCGGGCCCTGGCCATGGGCGAGGGCGACGGCCAGGCCAAGGCGCTCGTCGATCCCGACGGGCGGCTCCTGGGAGCCGTGCTCTGGGGCCCCGAAGCCAGCGATCTGATCCAGGAACCGACCATCTGGCGCGCGCTGAACCTCGACAAGCACGCCATGGAACGGGTCATCCACCCCCACCCGACCCTGTCCGAAGCCTTCCTGGAAGCCTACGAGAACGGTCTGGGCCGAAATCTGCACGGCTGAGGCCTCCGAGTGGAAAACGACAGGAACACCCAACCGGGACGATGGGCCGGGAAGGCCCGAAACAGCTCCTTCCGTGCTCACAGGAAGGGGGCGGGCGAGCTCGAGGCGCGCCAATGAGCACGGTCGGATTTCTCAACCTGCCGACCTGGGCGATCCAGTTGCGACAACTCCTGCTCGAGCAAGGGCTGAACGATCTGGCGCGGGCTCCGGTCCTCGGCGGGGAAGACGTCGAGCGGCCGTGGGCCGCGCTTCCGCCTGACGAGTTCTTCGCCTGCGTCGAGACGGGGCTCCATTTCCCGGACGGGCGGGCGCCGTTGACCGACCGGTGGCCGTCGCGGGTCATCACCGCTGATGCTGGGTTGGGCAGCCAGCGGTTCCGGAAGGGATTGCGGGCGACGACCGGAGTGCGGGGCGCCATCGGAGGGACGTTTCCCCTGCTCGATCTCTCCCACCCGCGGGCGGGCTATCCTGCGCCGCGGCGTCTGCTGGCCGCCCCGGACGGAGTGGCCGTGGCCGCCCTGGCGGAAATGGAGCGGACCGGTCGCACCCTCGAGGAATCGGTACAGGACATCCAGTGGCGTGATCTGGCGCCCGGCAACGTCACCCGGCACTTGCACGGGCTCGTCGCTCGCGATCGGCTGGCCCTGCTGGCCGGGATGATCTTCGGCGTCGATCTCGATCCCGAGGCCATCCCCTGCGAAGGGTTCGGGCGACTCACGCCTCGTGATGTCGAGCTGGCCACCCGCTTGGAAATGACGATCCGGCTGTTGGCCGTCGCGGAAATCAGCGATGCTGGCGTGTCGGCCTGGGTGCGCCCGGTATTGGTGCCGACCCGCTATTTGTTGGCGCAGATCCGGAGCGGTTCGGAGGGCGCCTACCTGCAACTGGCCGATCAGTCGTCGACCTTCTTTTCGGGGACCGCCACCGGGCCGGTGGTCATCCTGCGTGGCATGATCCGGGATTGGCTCGAACCGGCGAGTTCACCGGAGCTCCCTAGGCCAGTGCCGATGGGGGCTTCGGCGGCCAGCCCCGGCAGCCGGGCGACCGGCGTGGCGGATGGAACGACCAGTCCTGCCCAGTTCTTCCTGCGGTTTTCTCTCAGCCACTTCGACCTCACCGTCGCGCAGGTTCTGAACGTGTTGACCTCACGAGGTATCGGGGTCCGCGCCATTTTCCAGCCGGAATCGGGAGGGCGGGAGTCAACCATGGGTGCCTGGCATGGAGCCCACACGGCGAGGACCCCGACAGGAGAAGCCGATCCCGAGCTGGTGGTCTTTACCCGGCCCGTCGAAGAACGGCATCTGCATGAAGCTCTACGGGAAATTCGCGAGCAGATCCGGTTGGCGACGTTGAAGACCTGTCTGCGCACCGAAGGCTGAACGGAGGCCACGTGTTCCAGCCCGGGGAGGTGCAGGTCCAGAAGTTCGGCGGCTCGTCGATGGCGACACCCGAGCGTATCCTGAAGGTGGCCGAGCGGGTGGCCGAGCAGGTGCGCGCCGGTCGCCGGATCGTGCTGGTCGTCTCGGCGATGGGCGACACCACCGACGACCTGTTGGCTTTGATGGGGCGCATCAGCCACGATCCGCCGCCGCGGGAACTCGACCAGTTGGCCGCGACCGGGGAGATCGTCAGCGTTTCGGTGACCGCGGCCGCCCTGCATCGGGTCGGGCTGACCGCCCGGTCGTTCATCGCCCCCACGCTGGGCATCCGCACGGATGACCGGTTCGGCAGTGCCGAGATCACCGCGTTCGAGCGGCTGGGCGAACTGGCCGCCTTCGTCCGCGGGGGTGGGGTGGCGGTGGTGGCGGGATATCAGGGCATGACCCCGGCCGGCGATCTTACCACGCTGGGCCGCGGCGGGTCGGACATCACGGCGGTGGCCCTGGCCCGCGATCTCGGACAGAAACTTTGCGAGAAGTTCACCGACGAGGACGGGGTCTATTCGGCCGATCCCCGGTTGCTGCCCACCGCTCGCAAGGTCTGGCATCTCGATTACCGCGAGATGGACGCTCTGGCCCGGTATGGCAACGGCATCCTCCACCCCCGGGCGATCGCCTACGCGCGGGAATCCGGAATCCGGATCCACGTGCGGTCGAGCTTCACCCGCGAGGAAGGCAGCGTGGTCGGGCCGGATGGCGATCCCCGCCATCTGGTCAAGAGCCTGGCCGTCGACCGCAAGCAGGCGGTGGTGACCGTTGAGGGGGTGCGCCAGCCACCTGACGGAGGGGCACCGGCCACCTGGCTGGCCGACCTTCCCTTCTCCCCGGCCGCCTGGGAATGGCGGACCTTCGATGGCATCACCGGCAGTTTGCGGGTTGGATTCCGGATCGGCGAGACGTTCACCGCTCTGCCCGCCCTCTGGGAACTGGCCGCCGGGAAGAACGCCGAAGAGGTGCGGTTTGCCTCGACCCTGGCGGTCATTTCCATCGTCGGGTGCGGCCTGGAAACGAACGCCGAGCTTGTTCCCCGCCTGTTGCGGCCCTTGCAGGCGATTGGCATCCACCCCCTGCTGGTTGACCATCAAGGGGTGCGATTGACGCTGGCCGTGCCGCGCGACGGAGTGACCGAAGCCCTCGACCTGCTGCACAGGACGGTTCTGGACCTCTGATGGTCCACCGGTCCCTGCCAATGTCATCCCCCCCGTTCCAGTTTTTCCCCCCCCTGGCCGATATAGAGAGAGTCACCTCCCCGAAGGAGGTCGAGTCACCTTTGCGGCCGATCGGAATGGATACATGAGGCAAGGCTCTACCCACCCGCTGCCCTGGCGGGTGGGAGCGTTCCTGGGATTGCTGCTGGTTCTCCTGGCGGGAACCGGCCGGGCGTTCGACGTGCCGGAAATCGACACCCAGAAATTCCCTGTCGAGATCCACGGTGACTATCTCGAATATCGCACCAAGGCCAATCAGGTGGTCACCAAGGGGAAGGCGTTCATCGCCTACAAGGATCTGCGCTTGGCCGCGGACACCATCCAGGCCAACACCAAAACCGAGGATATCTTCGCCTACGGCGAGGTCGACTTCTGGAAAGGCTACGATCAGACCAAGGGCGACTTCCTCGTCTACAACATGAAAACCGGCAAGGGCTGGATGCGTGATGCCACCATCCGGCGCAACCGCAATTTCTTTCGAGCCAAGGATGTCTACGTCAGCCCGGCCTACAGCCTGGCCCACGACATCATGCAGACCACCTGCGACGAACACGACCATCCGCATTATCGCATTCAGGCCAAGAGCATCGAGATCATTCCCGGCCATGAGATGACCATGGAGGGCCTCGCCCTGAAGTGGAAAGGCAAGACCCTTTACCGCAAGGGGATCGACCGGTCGAGCCTGTTCAAGAAGGAGCAGCGGTTCTTCCAGACCCGACAGGGCATGTCGGCGATTGACGGAATCTTCTTCAAATTCGGCACCGACCTCGAAGTGACCTCGGCGATGAAAGGGCGGTTCGGGATCGACTATTTCGAGAAGCGCGGCATGGGCACCAGCTTCAGCGGCACCTACACGACCCCCGACCGCGGCAACGGGTCGATCAACATCTACAATCTCGACGAGTCGAAGCGGAACCACAAGAACCTGCAGATGAGTCTGTCGCACAACTACCGGTTCGCGCGGGGCGACACCATCTCGACCAACCTCTCCTACACGGGTGACCAGCTTGGCGGGCAGCCCGAGAACAAAGATCTCAACGTTCAGATGAACCTCAACCCGGTGCTGCCGGCGATGACGATGAACATCACCGCCAGCAAGTACTTCGATCTCGACGGCGACAGCTACACGCTCGACAACGGCTACCAGATCCTCAACCGGTTGCCGGAGGTCAACATGAATTTCCCCGCCTACACCTTCAAGGTGGTGCCTCTAACCATGAACGTGTCGGGGATGTTCGGCCGGTACGAGGAAGGAACCCTGGACAACAAGAAGGATACCGAGAAGAAGGATCTGCGCTCGAACTTCTCGGTGCCGACCGTCAAGGTGAACGAGCGGTTCGAGTTCACCCCCTCCTACACCCTTGCCAAGAGCTGGTACAGCGAGGGCGTCGAACGTGAGAACGGCACCACCATGGTGCGGGCGAACCACAAGTTCAGCCAGATGACCAACCTCGAGTTCAACTACAACCTCTCGACTCAGAAGGGAAAATCGCCCTTCCGGTTCGACTCGTTCAGCAACACCGATGTGCTGTCGTTCCGACTGCGGGTGGCCACCAGCACCTGGACGCTGAACCCGATCAACTTCAACTACAACCGCACGGCCCGGCGGCTGGAGCAGGTCTATTGGGACTTCTCGCGGCGGTCCTTCCCCGACTCCTACCGCACCTGGGAGTTTTTCATCCGCCGCGATTACGTTCCCGACCCGGTCTCATTCTCGGCGATGGCCATGACTCGGTTGATCCCGGGAAATCTGAACATGCGCTATCGGCTGGCCAGCGCCTTGTGGTCGTTCGACACCAGCATCACCTATCCGCACGAGTACCGGCGGGTGACCAACACCTCGCTCAACTACCGGGCGGTCATCCGGCCGTTGTGGCAGGTCAGCACCAATGCCAACTTCAACCACCTGACCGGCAAGATGAGCCCCTTCTCGCTCAGCCTCGTCAGGGACCTGCACTGCTGGGAAGCCAAGGCAGAGTACAACCTCGAACGGAAGGAATTCTGGATCGAGTTCTACCTGAAGGCCTATCCGGAAGACACCGGGCGGTTCCGCTATGGCGCGGACACCAAGCGGCTCGAGGCCAAACTGGCGGCCTTTGACCAGATGACCCAGCGCTACGACCAGTACCGTGGACGATAGAGGGAGCCGGGGACTACTTCCTGACGGCCGGTGCCGCTGTTGATCTGTGCCGATCGATGGAAAGGGCCGACTGGGTTGACGGGGTCGGAGAGGTGCTGGGATGGGATCGTTGCCAGCGAGGTCTGTTTGACTGGCTGCCGGGCTGAACCCTGGGATTGAGCATGCCGGTGGGGAAAGGAAGGGTGATGTCTTGTATCACCTCTTCCCAGTGTGTATCATGGGGCGACTTTCACCCCCCGGGGGCATGCCATGAAGGTATTTGCCGGGTCGGATCACGCCGGTCTGGCCCTGAAGAAGAAGCTGTTGGAGCAACTTGCGGCGCTGGGGCATACCACCGAGGATCTGGGCACCCATGCCGAGACCTCCTGCGATTACCCTGATTTCGCCCACGCCGTGGCCCGTCGTGTCACGGCCGAGCCTGGCACCATCGGGCTGCTGACCTGCGGCTCCGGCATCGGCATGTCGATTGCCGCCAACCGTCATCCCGGGATCCGGGCGGCGCTCTGCCATGATCCTCTCGAGGCGCGGCTGTGCCGCGAGCACAACGATGCCAACGTGTTGGTGCTGGGTGGGCGGTTGATCGGCGAGGAGATGGCAGCGGAGATCCTGCGGGTTTTCCTGGCCACGCCCTTCAGTGGCGGCCGCCACGCCGGCCGGGTGCGCAAGATCGAGGACCGGGGCTGACCCGGCCGAGCCCAAGGAGACGAGATGGCGAACCTGTTCGTGGTTGATCATCCGCTGGTGAAGCATAAACTGAGCTTTCTGCGGTCGAAGTTCACCGACGTGCACATGTTCCGGGAACTGATGCAGGAACTGTCGATGCTGCTGGCCTACGAGGCCACGCGCGAGATCCCGCTCGAGGAGACCTTCTGCGAGACTCCCCTGACGAAGACGAAAGCCTGGATGATCTCCGGACAGTTGATCGCCCTGGTGCCGATCCTGCGGGCGGGCCTGGGCATGGTCGATGGCCTGCTGAGCTTCATGCCGATGGCCAAGGTCGGCCATATCGGCCTTTACCGCGATCACGATACCCTGCAGCCGGTGGAATACTACTGCAAGCTGCCGGCCCGCATCGCCCAGATGGACGTCTTCGTCCTCGATCCGATGTTGGCGACAGGAGGATCGGTGGCCAAGGCGATCGAGATCGTCAAGGGGAAGGGGGCCAGGCAGATCCGTTTCCTGTGCGTGGTCTCCTGCCCGGAAGGAATCGCCTTCCTGCAGAAGGCCCACCCCGATGTTGCCATCTACACCTGCGTGGTCGACGAGCGGCTGAACGACCACGGCTACATCCTGCCCGGACTGGGCGATGCGGGAGACCGGCTGTATGGCACAAAGTAATCGCAATATGACCCAGGGACCGCGCAAGAAGGTGGTTTCCCTGCGCCCCCACCCCGTTCCCCAGGCGGCACCGGGTGGCGGCCACGAGACGGTTGAGCAGCGCCCCCCGTGGGAGACCTATTTCATGCGCATCGCCCAGTTGGTGGCGTCGCGATCGACCTGCCTGCGACGGCAGGTCGGGGCGGTCATCGTCCGCGACAACCGCATTCTGGCCACGGGCTACAACGGCGCGCCCAATGCGGTCCGGCATTGCTTCGAAGTGCCGGGGGGCTGTCTGCGCGAGTCGCAGAACATCCCTTCCGGCCACCGCCAAGAACTCTGCCGCGGGCTGCACGCCGAGCAGAACGCCATCCTGCAGGCGGCCGCCTTCGGAGTGGTGTTGAAGGGGAGCGAGGTCTACTGCACCCACCAGCCCTGCATCACCTGCGCCAAGATGCTCATCAATGCCGGCATCACGCGGGTCATTTTCCTTGGCGAGTATCCTGATACCCTCGCCCTCGACATGCTACGGGAGGGCAACATCAAACTGGAAAGGATCGGCATCGACTGACCATGGCGCGCATCCTCATCGAAGGCGGCATTCCCTTGTCCGGCGAGATTGCGGTCGGGGGCGCCAAGAACGCCGCCCTGCCCATCATGGCCGCCACCCTTCTGTGCGGCGAGACCATCCACCTGTCGAACGTGCCCCGGCTCAATGATGTCGAGACGATGCAAAAGGTGCTGCGCGCCCTGGGCGGCACCGTGGCCTGGGAAGGACCCAACCAGATGGCGGTCACCTGCGACGGCGGCATCCAGGAGGAGGCCCCTTACGAGCTGGTCAAGACGATGCGGGCCAGCTTCTTCGTCATGGGTCCTCTGCTATCGCGTCTGAAGCGGGCCCGGGTGCCGTTGCCCGGCGGGTGCGCCATCGGGGTGCGGCCGGTCAATATCCACCTCAAGGGGTTCGAGGCCCTCGGTGCCAAGGTCTCGATCGATGGCGGGTTCGCGGTGGCGACCGCCGACCGGCTGGTGGGGGCGCGCATCCACCTTGATTTCCCCTCGGTGGGGGCGACCGAGAATCTGATGATGGCCGCCACCCTGGCCGAGGGGACGACGGTGATCGAGAACGCCGCCCAGGAACCCGAGATCGTCGATCTCGGGGATTTCCTCAATGCCATGGGCGGTCGCGTGCAGGGAGCGGGCGGGCCGACCATCCAGATCGAGGGGGTCCGGCGGCTGCGCGGGGTGTCGTATCGCGTCATTCCCGACCGTATCGATGCCGGCACCTTCCTGGTGTTGGGAGCGCTGACCCGGGGACCCCTGGTGGTGAAGGACGCCCAGCCGGCCCATCAGATGGCGGTTATCGCCAAACTGCAGGAGATGGGGGCCATCGTCGACGTGCAGGGGGACCGCATGACGGTCGAGGGCCGGGGCCGGCTGCGCGGGGTCGACGTCAAGACCCTGCCGTATCCGGGCTTCCCCACCGACATGCAGGCTCAGATAACGGTGGCCATGTGCCTGGCCCAGGGCACTTCGCTGGTCACCGAGACCGTTTTCGAGAACCGGTTCATGCACATCGCCGAGCTGGTGCGCATGGGGGCCAACCTGAACATCCGCGACCGCACCGTCGTCATCAACGGCGTCGATCATCTGATCGGGTGCCCGGTATCGGCCTCCGACCTGCGGGCCGGGGCGGCCATGGTGATGGCCGGCCTGGTGGCCGAGGGGCGCACCGAGGTAGGGAACGTCTTCCACATCGATCGAGGCTACGAGAACCTGGTCGAGCGGCTGTCCCGCCTGGGGGCCCGCATCAGCCGAAGCGAGGACCCGGCTTCCCAGCCGGACAACCAACGGAGGTGACCATGACGGCGGCCGAGTCCAAGAAGTTCGCCCAGATCATCAAAGGCCTCTCCAGTCGCGATCGTGAGGAAAAACTCCTGGCGATCCGGGCCCTGGGAATCCTCGGGGTGCCCGAGCACACCGACCTGCTCGTCGACCTGCTGGACTCGAGCGACGAGCTGGTGGTGACGGCCGTCCTGCACGCCCTCGGCAGCATCCGCAACCCCAAGACGGTCAAATACGTTCTCGAGTTCCTGTCCTCGGACAACCAGACCCTGGCCGCGACCGCCCTGCAGGTCCTGGGCCGGTTCTCGCTGGACGCGGTGCTCGAACCCGTGCTGAAGGCGGCCGGTCCGGACCAGCCCGCTGCCGTGCGGCAACGACTGTTGGCCCTGGTGGGCACGGTGAAGGATCCGCGGGTGGCGGCCTTCATGTGCGAAGTGATCGGGCAGACCAAGGATCCGGCTTTGCTGATCGAGGCCCTGCGCTATTTCGTGCGGTATCCGTCGGCTGACCGGACCACCATTCTGCGGATGCTGTGCGGCCATTCCCAGTGGGAAGTGAGCCTGCTGGCCAACCTGGCCCTGTCCCGGCTGGGTGACGACGGGGCCCGCGCGCAATGGAAGCGGCTGCTGAAGTCGCCGGCCCAACCGATCCGGGTTTTCCTGCTCGAAGCGCTCAATCTCCATCCGGTGCCCGCCGATCGCGAGGTCTACGAGATCTTCGCCCAGGATGCCCACCCGCAGGTGCGCCGCCTGGCCCTGGGCGGGTTGACCGTCTTCCCGGTCGACGAACGGGTCCGGTTCCTGCACGACGGGCTGACCCGCGAGCGCGACGAGGGGGTGCGGGCCGCCCTGCTCGAGGCCGCCCTGCACGAAAAGCATCCCTCGTTCTATCCAGAGTTCCTGGGACTGCTGACCTCATCGGTCGAGGCCCAGAAACGAATCGGGATGGCCGGCCTGTCGGCGATGGGGGAACGGATCCTCCCCCGCCTCCTGGCCGATCTGCCCCGCCTGGCCCTGGTGGTGAAGGAAAAGATCCTGTTGGTGCTGGGCAACATCGGAGGCGAGAAGGCCCGGCAGGCCCTGTTGCCGTTTTTGGGGGCCCGGGAGCGCTGGCTGCGCATCAACGCCGTCGAGGCGTTGGCCGCCACCCCGTCGCCCGCCGTGGTCTCGCGTCTGGTCGAGATGCTCAAACACGAAGAAGACCTCTGGGTCAAGGCCTCCCTGCTGTCGGCCGTGGCGCGATTGGGTGGGAAGGCGCAGGCTCCGCTCTTCCTCGAACATCTGCAGGCCAAGGATCCGCGGGTGCGGGCCAACGCGGTGGAAGGCCTGTGGCGGATCGGGGCCGACGATCAAGCCGGCGCCCTGCAACCGTTGCTGCACGATCCCAACGACCGGGTGCGGGTCAACGCCGCCATCGCTCTCTGGAAGATGGGGCAGCGCGACGTGCTGACCATTCTGAGCACCATGCTGCGTGAGGGCACCAAGTGGGTGCGGTCGTCGGCCGCCTTTGCCCTGGGCGAGATCGGCGACAAGGAAGCGACGCCGGCCCTGCTCGAATTGTTGTCGGTGCGCGAGGACGTCGTCTACCGCAATGTCCTCGAGGCCATCGGCAAGATCGGCGACCTGCGGGCGCTCATTCCCCTGCTGCGCGAACAGGAACGCCAGCGCGTTCCCGCGGCGACTTTCGCCGAGATCCTGGAGCGGTTCGCCGAAAAGCTCCATCAGTAACCAGCGCCCCATTTTTCCCGAAGAGCCCTGCGATGGTGCCGGGGCGCCTCTCATGGCAGGCAGAAAAATCCGGATGGAAGATCCCGCCGCGATCTTGAGGGGACAGGGGCTGTCCTGACCTGACTTTTTCCCGGACAGTTGACCGGTTTCAGGTTCCATCCTTTTCAGGCCGATAGATAGATAACAGACGTTCCGGCCTGAGGAGGCATATGGAATCCGAACTGCTCGAGCAGTTCCTGGCCTACCTTTCAGTGGAGAAGGGGCTGCGTCCCAAAAGCCTCGAAGCCTACCGCAAGGATCTGGCCGACTTCCTGGCGTTCCTCGCCGAGAAGAACCGGCACCCGACCGATGCCGGGCTCGAAACACCGGTGACCCTGTTCATGGTCCACCTGCATGACCGGGGACTGGCTCCGCGGTCGGTGGCGCGCAAGGCCTCGGCGCTGCGCGGATTCTTCCGGTTCCTGGTGCGGGAAGGACTGGTGGCGGTCGACCCCACCCGGGTCATGGAGCGCCCCAAAGTGGGCCGCCCCCTGCCCAAAGTGCTGTCGGTCGAAGAGGTCGAGAGGCTGTTGGGACAGGAGTTTCCGGCGACCCCGTTCGGCCTCCGGGACAAGGCTATCCTCGAGACGCTCTACGCTACGGGCATCCGCGAATCGGAACTGATCGGGCTCGAAATGGGCAACCTGCACCGGGAAGGGGAATTCCTGACCGTGGTGGGAAAGGGTGGCCGCGAGCGGGTCCTCCCCATCGGGGGGTATGCCCTGACCGCCATTGACGACTATCTGCTGCGGGGTCGGCCCGATCTGGTCAAGGACGTCTCGTGCCGCACCCTGTTCCTGAATCCGCTCGGCAAGCCTCTGTCTCGCATGGGCGTGTGGAAGATCGTCCGGAAGTGGGCGTTGAGTGCCGGATTGACGCGGCACCTCTCGCCCCACGGGTTGCGGCACTCCTGCGCCACCCACATGCTCGAAGGCGGAGCCAGCATCCTGGCCGTGCAGGAGATGCTCGGTCACGTCGACATCGCTACCACCCAGATCTATACCCACCTGACGACGCGCGATCTCAAACAGATCCATCGCCAGGCCCACCCGCGCGGCGCATGACCCTGCACCGCAGCGCCCTGCCGGGCTTCATCCGCTCCTCTCGTGGTCCGCCGCGGTGGCTGGTCAGCCTGACCATCCTGTTGGTCTGGCTGGGTAGCCTGCTGCCGGCCGGCGCCGCCTCCGAGGCGGCGGCCCGGCGCCGCCGCTATTTCGGCACCACCGGCCCGCGCCTGATGAAGACATCGCAGGCCGGGGGAAAAGTCGCTTCGAAGCCGGCCGCGGTCAAGCCGGCGGGCTCGGGCCGCCCTGCCCCGTCTTTGCCCTCGTCGCCGTCGTCGCCCCTATCGCCCCTGTCGTCCCCCTCGAACCTCCGTGGTTCCGCTTCGGCGGCCGCCCAGGTCGAACCTTCGATTCCCACCCCGCCGGCGGCCGTGCCGGAAGATCCGCCGGACTTCCCCAAGACCCTGGACGACGACTCGCCCTGGGCCGCCCCGTCATCCTCAGGTTCCTCGGGGGATGACCGCAAGCTCGACATCTCGGGCACCAAGACCTTCGAGATGAAGAAGGCCGAAGTGAAGGGCGACATCGGGCATTTCTCCACCGAGAACTTCGACTCGATTCCGGGCTTCCGGCTCGACCAAAGCCTCCATCTCGAGATCGACGGGAACATCACGTCCCGTTCACGCGTGCATGCGGTCCTCGACGACAAGGATGATGAGGAGCGTCGGTTCACCATCAACATCGACGGCGCCCACTGGGACCTGGTGATGGGCGATTTCCCGCTGGCGGTGCCCGATACCGAGTTCGTCCTGCACAAAAAGGAGGTGCGGGGGGTCATGGCCATCGGGGGGTTCCATCCCGACTGGCAGACGACGTTCCTGTTCTCGCAGTCGAAAGGACAGGCGCGTCGCGAGCAGTTTCGCGGTGCGGGGCAACAGCAAGAGTTTCGCTTGCTGGCCCAGCCCGTCGTACAAAACTCCGAGCGGGTGACCATCGACGGGCGTCTGCTGGCGCGCGGCACCGACTACCTGATCGATTACGAGGACGGCATCCTCAAGCTGCTTCCCCCCGTCTTGCCGGTCGAGATTACCAGCTGGGTGGTGGTGGAATACGAAGTGACCAACCGCGACCAGGCGTTCAAACGCAACCTCGGAGGGTTCCGGGTGGTCCATCGCCACGGCCGCGACGACCGGCGGCTGGGCTTTTCGTGGATCAGGGAGATGGATGCCACCACCCCCAAGACCGATGCCACCTCGTCCGCCACCGCCCGCCCGATGGACCACCAGATCGTCGGGTTCGATGCCGACTGGAAGCTGACCTCGACCCTGTCTCTGGCCGGCGAGACGGCGGTGTCGTCGTTCGATCCTAACCGCAACGGGAACGACACTCCGGCCGACCAATCCCTGACCGATGCGGCCTCCCGTCTGACCGTGCGGGCTGACGGCGAAAAGATCGACGGGGAAGTGGCGATCCGGCGTATCGGCAAGGACTTCCGGTTGCCCGGACGCGAGGCGGGGGTGGCCGAACTCGGCGAACGTGGGCTGGTCCGTGACCTGTTGAAGGAGACGGGGCGGGTGACCTATGACTGGCGACCGGGCGTGCGGTTCTTCGGCACCCTCGAGCGCTCCCGCACCAATCTGGGCAACGATCCGACGACCCCGTCCGTGAAATTCTCGGAAAGCCAGGGCGGGATGGCCTGGAAATACGGCCCCAAGGCGCGCCTCGAATCCCGGCTCGGCTTCCAGACCGACCGGGAGGATGGCCCGACGGTCCGATCCGATCGGGGGCGGCAAGTGGGTGCCGTGGTCTGGGACCACGACTTCGGTCGATTCTTCAGCCAGTCGAAGGTCGAACATACCCGTTATTCTGACGACCTGAACCCATCTTCCGGCTCACAGGTTCTGCAATTGGCCACTTCGATCGGTAGCGACCGCGACAAATCGTTCACCTGGTCGGTGGGGGCGACCCGCCTGACCCTCGACGATGAGCTCGATCCGGACAAGGTGCGCAGCGAGACCGACAACTGGTCCCTCGATCTCAATTACGAGCCGAACCGGGTGATGACGGCGCGGGGCATCTTCCAGTGGCGCACCGAGGACGATTTCTTCGCCAAATCTCGGCAGGAGGATCAGATCGCGGATTCGCGTTTCCAGTATCAGCCCAACCGCGATCTGCGTCTGCAGCTCAAATACAAGGTCGAGAACACCTCAAAGGTGATCCGTGATCCGTCGCTCGACCCGACCCGCTACACGCGTCCACCCAGCCTTCCGCTCGACAGCAAGAACAAGGAGGAGGTGGTGAACCGGTTCGAGAACCCGGTCCGCAAGACCACCGCCAACCTGTCGCTGAACTACCAGCCGCGACCGACCATCGAGACCTTCTTCGACTGGAAACGGCGCGACCTGCAGGATCGGGCGACCAGCGCCGAGGTCTCGTTCAACGACCGCCAGGCCGTCGAGTTGCGCTACACGCCGCTGCGGCAACTCAAGCTGTCGACCGAATACGAGTACGGCCTGATGCGGACTCGGGCCCCCGCCACCGAGATGCGCGACGCCCTGAAGAAGGTGGGTGCGCGTTACGAGTTCTGGGAGGGCTACGCGGTCGACACCCGGGTCGAGGAGCACGACGAGAATGACGTCCTGGTCGACGAGAACGACAAGTTGACGCGCAGCCGGATCCTCGAGTTCCAGCGGATCTTCTCGCCCCAGGCCACCTGGGAGGCCGGCGTGCAGCGCAATCTCATCGACTACAAGCAGCCAAGCCGGGAATGGGAGATGCGGACGGCTTTCGTGCTGACCCCGGCGGCGCGCAGCCAGCGGTACCGGTTCTTCCTGTCGCATAAACAGATCGAGGCGGAGACCTCCGGGTCGAAACTGGAGGGAGGGCTCGATTTCAGCCAGGTCATCGGGGCTGATACGATGATCGATGGGCAGATCAAGAAGGTGAAAGCCACCCAAAGCCTGATCGGGGCGGGGTATGAAGCCCTGGTGGCCAATGCCAAGATGGTGATTACGTTCTGAGGGAAAGCCCTTCCGCGCCTTCGATTTCTTTCGATTTCTCCCGACGGTCATGTCACCCGCTGTCAACGCGGTTTTCCTCCCTTTCCCGGCGCTCCCGGGAAATTTCCAAAAAAAAAAGCTTGACTTCGATGCCCATTCGGGATAATCTAGTCTTGTTGAGTGGTTGGTTCTTTGATAAGCGAACTGGTAGCCGATAGGTTCGAACTTCCGAACTCCGGTCGGTCCTCCATGGGTGTCCTAAGAGGGTGTTCTGAGTGTTGGTGACAATGTCTCGGTCCCCGAAGGGAAACGATAACCTCGGTATCCCAAGGTCCTAAGAGGAAGTCCGAACCAAAAGGCAGAAACTCCAAGAGGGAAGGTACTCCGCTTGCGGAGGAGCCATCCGCGGTGACAGAAGAACCCCAGGGGGGTTGCAACCCCGAAGGGGGGAGGGCGGCAACGCCCAGGGTCGCCGCAGAAGAAATCCCTGAAGGAGCCAAGGTCATGAGAGGCGCACTCGCGTCGAGGGGGTGAAACCCTTCGGCGAGATGAGGCAGGCCTGCTCGGGAGCAACGCTCCAAGGTCGGTTCAAGTCCAAGATGGGCGCCAGCCGTTGCAAGACGGTCAGGGGCCGGGTGCAGTGAGGTCGCCACCAGCGTAATGGCGCGGCGGCCAGCGACCGGGAACCGCACACCCACCCGGAAGGAACCCATGCAGGACAGAATAACGACGCAGGAGCCAGGGACTGGGAACAGCACCCGATCGATCAGGTCACGACCTCTGTAGACCGAAACCCTAGGAGTGCCAGCGGGGTGGAACAAACCCGCAAGTCGTTGCGGACGTCGATCCTGTCGAGAGGTTGCGAAAACCTGCGGACGGGATGCAACAGGGGTGGAATCCTGTGCTGCACGTCGGACGATGATGGCGCTGAAAGGGAGCAAACCCAAGAAGGCGCCGGTGCCCAGCCGGTGTAGGGGTGTGCAGAACCTTGCAGTCGACCGAAGCCTCAAAGAGGATAGTGGATGGAAGCGCAAGCTGAAGTTCGGCGGTTGTGTGAGGGCCTCGTAGGTGGTTGAGAACATCTGAGGCTTGACGTAACCAATGCGCGTCATAGCGCAACCGTGTTAAAACTCTCAAAGGCAGGGAAAGACAAGAAGGGGTCCGCTGTCTCGGTAACGGGTCAGGGAACGCATACTCCGAAAGTCTTCAGTAAGGAAAACCAGTTCGCTATCAACCCGTTCCGGCCACTCGACACTTTTTAGCCGATTCCCCTCCCCACCCGGGAGGGGTTTCGCGTTTCTGGCCGTTCGAA
>CALLCO010000099.1 GCA_937998695.1 Candidatus Ozemibacteraceae bacterium | reverse complement strand
CCAGGTCAGGCTGTCGAGCATCGAAGGCGCGAAAGTGGCTCCGGACTTGATCGCGATAGGAAACAGGGTTTGGGCATCTTCGATCAAAAGATTGATCTCATGACCGGTCTGGTCACGCCAGAAGAACATTGGCGGCTTCCGTCGATGGTGAATGAAGGCCTTGCCGGCCTCGGCGACGACGTAGTTCTCGAACAGGGCGCCGCGGGCGGGGTGGCTGAAGAGTTGGTCCTCGGTGCGGATGCCCAGGAGGTGGGCCGCGAGGCCGGTGTCGTGGAAGTAGAGCTTCGGGCTCTTGATGAGGCGCTTGTGGAAATTCCGGTGGGAGGGCGGCAAGAGGAAGACGAGGAAACTGGTCTTGAGGATCGAGAGCCACCGGCGTGCGGTATCCACCGCGATTCCCGCGTCTGAGGCCAGGGCGGTGAAGTTCAAAAGCTGGCCGGTTCGGCCGGCACAGAGTCTCAGGAACCGCTCGAAGGTTTTCAGGTCGCCGATGTTCACCATGCGGCGGACGTCCCGCTCGACGTAGGCCCGGATGTAGTCGGCCAGCCAGACTTCAGGCGGGATGCCCCGCTCGTGGATGCGGGGGTAAAATCCGGTGAATCGTAAAAATGTCAATTCCGGCCATCGCACGGCTGTTGCGCCCCCGTGCCTGTCCACCAACTTCCGGAAGTCTCGGATCAGGTGAGCCCAGCACCCCCATGACCTTTCTGGGCCCCTTGTTGACGGCCAGAGGCTTAGCCTTCCGCGAAGGCGTCCCCGGCGGGTCATTTGGATGGCGGCGATGGCGGCTGATGGCTGTTGCTGGAGTTCGTCCCCAGCTTGCCTTTCAGGTCCTCCATCTCGGCCTGCGCTTTCTTGAGGTCCCTTTGAAGGCCGAGAATATCGGTGAATGCCTGTTTCAAGGCAGCCTGCAGCTTTTGAATGTTCGAGATGGCCTCATGTGCAAACCCCTGGGCGTCGGGGGCCAATGATTCGGAACCTTGAACTTCGAGACATCCACGACCTCATCATGATAGCTCCTCCTTCATCGAGGTCCAAGGGGGGGGAGACTGAACGGTTACGATGATGGTAGGGCGTTCGAGTGGGTGGATGAGGTTCTGGCTGGTCGTGGCTGGCCTGCCCATGATGACAGCGGTGCTGCTGGTGAACCGGACTTGGCTGCTTGCCGAGAGTGTGGATGCCGCAGTGGCAGGGATCGGACCGCCCGCACCGGTCTGGGCGGTTGCATCTGCCCCGAAGGGGGGCAAGACGGCCACCCCGCGGGCGCGGCGGTGGTGGGGGCCCCCCCGGGGAAGGCGGGGCCTGGGGCCTGTGAGGCAGCCCCAGGCGGTGAAGATGCGGGCCGACCCTGGCAGTCGGATTATCCGACCTTCCGGGCGAGGTTGCGTCGACTGCTGGCGACCGATTCCGACCAAGCGGGGGGCGATCCCAGGCCGCGATGAGCATTGGGTCGGGGTCCGCCGAAAAGGCCGAAACTGAGGAGCGAACAACGCCTGCCAGACGGTCAAAACCTCAGACCCCCGACACCTCTTGCCCGATCGCGTCGGAGGGAGGATGGGCTCAGGGCCACAGGGGTTCGGTCAAACCCAGCGCTTGAAGGCCCGGTAGAGGCGAAAGAGCAATCTCCGCCATAGGGGGACGCCCGCATCCTGGTGGAAGCGGAATAAGGCCGGCAGGGCCTGGAGGTCGGCGGGGCGCAGGTCCATCTCCTTCCAGAATAGGCGCAGGTTGCCGCGCCAGATCAGGGTGCCGTCGAAGGTCTGGAACACGTGGATGAGCGATTCGGCGTTGTCGTGGAGGGCATCGAGGGAGTTGTCGACGATGTCGAACAGGGGGAAGAATTCGCGCCTGACGAAGAAGGCGTTGGCGAGGGTGGTGCCGATCAGTTCGTAGCCTTTGGCGTGGGCGAGGTCGGTCAGGGCCCGCAAGGAGCTGCCGTGGAAAACGGATAAATCGGCGGGTTGCACATAGGCGATCGAGTTGGGGACGGTGTAGAGGAACTCGATAACTACCACACGGGGACGATACCGTTCGAGGGATTTCCAGAAATGGTAGTCGTTGCCGTCGGTATCGATGGAGAGCAGGTCGAAATCGACGGGCAGGGAGGTGGTGGCGAGGATCTCGTCGATGGTGTCCGGTGGATCGAGGCGCACCCACCGATTGAGGCAGGTCACCTGCGGGTATGGGGCGTTGTTCTTCACGAGGGCGGGGAACTTCGCTGCATTGCCTTCGATCAGGACGGCGGACCACCCGTGGTTGGCGATGAGGTTGCGGGTGTTGCTCAGGTGGATGCCATCCCAGGCCCCGAACTCAACGCACGTGTGTGACGGCTCGGGAATGACTCGGAAGATCCGCTCGATGATGCCATCCTCCCCGAACTGGGAAAAGACGTTTCGTGAATGATCCTGCAGTTTCATGCGCCGCCTATGGTAGGGCGGAATTGCCCCGAAATCAACCACCTGAAGAACTTTCCCCGACCGAGGCTCAGGTGGCCAGCCATGATGACGGAACGCACACGGGCGGTCGGGGTCTCCCATCGAGTTCCTGGCAGGCAGGCCGGAAGGCCTGGGCGGGAGAATGACCGCCTCAATGACGGGGAGCGGGGGTGAATGGTAGACTCGAAGCCGACCGGCCTGGCCGGGCTATTCCCGTAGGGAGGGGGAGATACCGGTGATCCCGTGGAAGCCGTGGATGCAGGCGGTGCGCGAGTGGTCGGTGCAGGTTCGTTTGGGGCGGTGGTGGGCGAATCGAGAACTGGTGCTTACCACGGTTGGGCAGGGCATCCAGGTCGTCGCGGGTTTCCTCTTCGTCAAACTGGTAAGTCTCGCCGTCACCGACGTCGAATTCGGGCGGTATTCCCTGGCCATGTCGGTGGCGAACCTGGTCGCTCTTATGCCTTTCGCCGCGATCGACCAGGGCATGGCGCGATTCATCGCCGCCTATCAGCGCGAGGGGCGGTTTTCGCAGCGGTTCACCGAAGTTTTTCTGTTCTACGGATTCCTGTTGGGCCTTTACGCGGCGGCAGGCCTGGCCATCTGGGTTGTGGGGGAGGAGGCAGGAACCGGGTTTGGTATCCCCTGTCTGCCGGTGCTGATTCCCTTCGTGGTGGCCAACACCCTGTCCCTGGCCTTCCTCAACGTGGTGAATTTCCGGCGGCGCCGTGGGCTGGTGACCCTGGTGCGGGGGGGCGAGAGCCTGGGCAAGATCCTGTTGCTGGGGCTGCTGATGGGCCGGGGTGGGGTGGTGGCGGAAACCCTGGTCGGGCTGTCGACCATCGTGCTGTTGGGCAACCTGGGGATCCTCACCTGGCGGAACCGTGGGGATTTCGCCTTCCGGGAGGTCTCCTGGCCCGACACGGTCAGGACCGTTCGCGAGCTGGTCGGATTCTCCCTGCCGGTCTTCCTCTGGGCTGGCGCCTCGTGGATCCATTCCATGTCCGCCCTTTGGCTGCTGCAGCACTTTTGGGGGACGCGCGCGGTGGGGCATTTCGCCATGCTCAGCAACCTGGCGTCTATCTTTCCCTTGCAGGCTGGGGCCATCCTTTCGACCTATCTAGCTCCGATCCTGTATGAGCTCGATGCTGGAAGCCCCGCGATGTCGGGAGATGGACTGCTGAAGAAGCACCTGGTCTGGCTCACCGGTCTCGTGATCGTGGGGGCCTTGGCCGTCTTCCCGCTCGGGACGCTGGTCATAAAGATATTTTCGAGCGACCAGTATCTTGAGTTCGGCTGGATGCTGCCTGTCTTGTTTGCCCTGGCGGGCGCGAAATCGGTAGCCCAGCTATCCACCCTGGAGGTATTCCTTCGCAAGGAGACCGGGTTCCTTCTGGCTCCAAATGTGGTGGCGGCGCTCGTTTCGCTTGGATTGGGGCTGATCCTGATCCCTACGTTGAAAATGGTCGGGGCGCTGATCGCAATGGCTGGCTCGACCGCGGTTCTGGTCGTCCTGACCCTGCGGGTGACGCTCCGGAAAAGAATATGATATGATTCCGCCGAGGACCATGAAACCTCTCTGCCGCTTCATGCAACGGTTGCCATTCACCATGCCCCTGTGGCAGGTGGGGCGGGCGGTGGTGCGGTTGCCGCGGTTCCTGCGGGAGTTTCGGCGGTACCGGGAGATGCAGCGGGCGAGGGGGGAGGCGGCGTCGGCGGGCTGGGGCCACCTCTATCCCTGCCTCGATGACCGGACGGCGGGGACGCCGTTCGATCGGCACTACGTCTTTCACGTGGGGTGGGCGCTGCGGTCCATTCTGGCAGCACGGCCGGGGCTGCACGTCGATGTCTCGTCGGCCATTTCCTTCGTGGTGGCGTTGTCGGCGAGCCTGCCGGTGGTGTTTTTCGATATGCGGCCGGCGCGGCTGCCGGTGAGCGGGTTGATGACAGGGGCGGCCGATCTGCTGCGGCTGCCCTTCAGGGATGGGGCGCTGGCGTCGGTGTCGTGCCTGCACGTGCTGGAGCATGTGGGTCTTGGCCGGTACGGCGATACGCTCGACCCCGAGGGCGATCGGAAGGCGGCGCGGGAACTGGCCCGGGTGCTGGCGCCGGGCGGGACGCTGTATCTGGTGGTTCCGGTGGGGACGCCACGGGTCGAGTTCAATGCGCACCGGGTCTACGCGCCGATCGGGGTCGATGAGTTGTTTTCCGATTTGCGGCGCGAGGAATTGGCCTTGATTCCCGATCGACCCGAAGACGGTGATCTGATTGCCAACCCGCCGTCCGCCCTGCTGGAACGGCAGGTGTTCGGGTGCGGCTGCTTCCGATTCCGACGGGGTGGGGGGGAAGCGCGATGAGCTGGCGGCGGGGGTTGAGCGAGCGGATGCTGGACCTCTGGCGGAGCCGGGTGACAGTCGGGGCCCGCAACGAGGCCGCCCGGAACGCTTGGGTGGAAGCCCGCCTGCGGGAGCTTCCCGCTGGCGTGCGCCTGCTCGATGCCGGGGCAGGGGAGGGGAGATACCGCGATCTCTGCCGGCACCTGCGCTACGTCTCGCAGGATTTCGCCCAGTATGATGGCCAGGGCGATGGCACCGGCCAGCAGACCCGCCGGTGGGACACCTCACGCATCGATCTGGTCTGCGACATCACCGCCATTCCTGAGCCTGAAGGGTCGTTCGACGCCATCCTCTGTACCGAGGTGCTCGAACACCTGCCCGACCCCCTCGCGGCCCTGCGGGAGTTCGCCCGCCTGCTGCGGCCGGGGGGGCGACTGATCCTGACCGCTCCCTTCGTGAGTTTTACCCATTTTGCTCCGTACCACTTCGTAGCAGGGTTCAACCGCTACTTCTTCCGGCACCACCTGCCCGTGCTGGGGTTCGAGATCGTCGACCTCGTGGCCAACGGCTCGTTCTTCGACCTGTTGGCCCAGGAGGTCCGGCGGCTGCCCTCGAAAGCCGTGGAATACGCAGGCCGGCCGTTGTCGTGGCTCGAGACAGCGGTGGCCGGGCTCCTGATCGTGGTGCTGCAGCGGTGCGCGCGTCGAGACCGCCGGTCTTGGGAGTTCGCCTGCTATGGGTACCACGTGGTGGCCACCCGCCGGGGCAGCGTGGGGAGGGGGAGTCGGTGATGGCGCACCCTTCGGGGAGGCCACCGGCCAAGCATTCTGCCCATGGGAACAAGGCCAGGTGGGTGAGCCGGCTCGCACCGCTGCCACCCTTTGCCCCCACCCGGGGGGCGAGAGGCTCAGCGGAGAACCCATCGGGACGCCCGAGCTTTGCTTCCCCCACACCCGACCCGGGATCGCCGAAGGAAAGTCATCCAGGCCATCCGCGGACGACACCTTCGTGTCCGGGTGGTGGGTGCGCTTTGCCACCCTCCTAAGGTATGTGCGGCATCTGGGGGAAGGTCGGCGGCACCCTCGAGGAAGGGCAGGCCTGCGTGGGGCGGCTGATCCATCGCGGGCCTGACGCCCAGGAGGTCTGGGCTTCCGCCACCCATCCCATCGTTCTGGGGCATGCGCGGCTGGCGATCATCGACCTGTCCCCGGGAGGACGCCAGCCGATGGTCTGCGACGAAGGGAAGCTGGCCATCGTTTTCAACGGCGAGGTCTACAATTTCCTGGAAGTGCGGCGCGAGCTCGAGGGATTGGGCGAATCGTTCGCCGGGGGGAGCGATACCGAGGTGGTGCTGAAAGCCTACCGGCGGTGGGGGCCGGACTGCCTGCGCCGCTTCAATGGGATGTGGGCGATGGCCATTTTCGACGCCCGCCCCGGAACGGGAGGTGGCCAGGTGTTCCTGGCCCGCGACCGGATCGGCAAAAAACCGCTGTACATCCGCCTGGGTGACGGAACCTTCGAGTTCGCCAGCGAGGTCAAAGCGTTCACCCCGGGGCCGCGGGCCCTCGACCCGGAGGCCCTTTCCCTCTACCTCGGGCTCGGGTATGTGCCTGCCCCACACTGCCTGGTGGCGGGGATGCGTAAGCTGGAACCGGGAACCTGGTCCATGCTCGACGTGGAGCGGCTCACCCTCGAAACCCACAGATACTGGGATCTGCCGGCTCCCCCCGCCGCCGGGGCGAGGGCGGAGGAAGAGGACCTGCTGGCGAAACTCGAACACCTTCTGCTCGAGGCGGTGCGATTGCGGCTGATCAGCGATGTTCCCTTGGGGGTCTTCCTGAGCGGTGGGGTCGATTCCAGCCTGGTGGCCGCCGCCGCCGCCCGCACCAGCCCCACTCCGATCAAAACCTTCACCATCGCCTTTCCTGGGCACGGGCGGTTCGACGAGTCGCCGCAGGCCAGAGCCGTGGCCGCGCACCTGGGGGCGATTCATCAGGAGCTGACGGGACCGCCCCTGTCGGAAGAAACGGTGCGGGAATGGAGCGCCCACGTCGACGAACCGCTCGCCGATGCCTCGATCCTGCCCACGTTCTGGGTGTCGCGTCTGGCCCGCCAGGCGGTCACGGTGGCCCTGGGTGGGGATGGGGGCGACGAACTGTTCGCCGGGTACCGGCATTATGCCCAGGCGGTACGGTACGCGGAAGCGATGGGGTGGCTGCCGGCCGGGCTTCTGGGCTTGGCCGGGCGGTTGGCGGGGGTGCTGCCACCCGGCGTGCGGGGGCGCGACACTCTGCTCGGGCTGCGCGCCGGGCCGGAGGCTTTCCCGGCCCAGACCATGCCATGCTTCGACCGGCCCTCCCTGCATGGGTTCTGGCGGGGGGGGGCGGGGCGGCTTGCGGCGGAGGACTTCCTGATGAGCCAGTTGCCGGCGGCGGGTGATCTGGTGGCACGATTGACCCGGCTCGATTTGCGCACCTACCTGCCCGACGATATCTTGGCCAAGGTCGACCGGGCCAGCATGGCCTGTTCGCTTGAATGCCGGTCGCCCTGGCTCGACTACCGCCTGGTCGAGTTCGCCCTGGGTGAGGTGCCCTCGGCGCTGAAACTGACCCCGCAGCGGTCGCGGCATTTGCAGCGGCGTTTGTTCGAGCGCTGGTTTCCGGACCGGTTCGACCATTCCCGGAAGCAAGGGTTCGCGCCGCCGCTCGACGATCTGCTGCGGGCCAGCCCGGCCGCCCTGTGGCGCGAGTTGATGGGGCCGGCCCTGCCGTTGTTCGCGCCGGGGAAGGTGGGCGCCCTCTGGGCAGCCCACCAACACGGGCGGCGGAACGGCAACCGGTTGTTCGCGCTGGCCATGCTGGGACGGGCGATGGCCAACCTGGGCCTGCCGGCGGCTTCGGCGGTGGCTTGACCCATGCGGATCCTGCTGGCGGGGGAATGGCGGTACGAGTGCTACGAGGAGGCGCTAGCGGGGGGCTGGCGGCGGCTGGGCCACGAGGTTCGACGGTTCTGCTGGCGCGACTGGTGGCGGCCGCGGCTGGTGTCGGGAGGACGGGCCGATCTGCTCGGGGGGGCGGCTGATTTTGCCCGGCGGGTGGAAGAGAAGTTCCTGCTGGGACCGCATGTCATCCGGGCCAACCTGGCGTTTCGGCGGAAGGTCGAACAGGTGCGGCCCGACGTGGTGTTCGTCTTCCGGGGGACCCACCTGTTCGGCCCGACCCTGGCCGAGGTGCGCCGACGGTGGGGCATTCCCCTCGTCGGCTACAACCAGGATGACCCCTTCGGGGTGGGCCATCCTTTCTATCTCTGGCGCCATTTCCGGCAAGGCATTCCCCACTATGACCTGCTGTTTGCCTACCGACACCGCAACCTGGAAGACTTCCGGCGGGCGGGAGCCCGGTCGGTGGCCCTGTTGCGATCGTGGTTCATTCCCGAGCGGGACCGGCCCCTGCCCCTCAACGAGGCCGACCGGCAGCGGTTCGGG
>CALLCO010000098.1 GCA_937998695.1 Candidatus Ozemibacteraceae bacterium | reverse complement strand
AATTGTCCGGCCCTCCCCTCGAGTAAGCGAGGATTGAAACACGACGTAAAAGCCGGAAAATTTTTTCAGAGATAGGTCCGGCCCTCCCCTCGAGTAAGCGAGGATTGAAACCCCCATTGAACATCCTTGCCGCGGCGGCCTTTATGGTCCGGCCCTCCCCTCGAGTAAGCGAGGATTGAAACTGAGGCCGAGTACCGACTTGATTTCCGGCGGCGCACCGTCCGGCCCTCCCCTCGAGTAAGCGAGGATTGAAACGTCCGCCCGAGACCGAGGCGGCCGCCAGTACCGGCCGTCCGGCCCCCCCCTCGAGTAAGCGAGGATTGCTGACTGCAGGTCATTTCGCAGATTGCGTCGAGCCATTGGTGGCTGGCCGCGTTGGGGCGCCCCGGGTGTTGGAAAAATCACCCTGAACGGAACCGCCCCACTCCTGGGAGAAGCCCAGAAGTGGGGCGGGGGAGGGGACGGGAAAAAAAATCAGTTCATCATTCTTTGATGTACTCGAGCAGCGCGCCGAGCTTTTCGCCTTCCTTGAACCTGATTTTTACCTTGATCCGCTTGCCCTTGCTGACAATCTTGTTGCGGAAATTGGTGGGGGATTCGCCTTTCAGCCAGTCGTTCCCTTTGGCGTGGGCAATGACCACATTCTTGTCATCCTTGGCCTCCCAGACCTGCTGCTTGTTCTTGTAGGCGATGGTGACCTGTCGCACTTCGATCTTCTCAGGCGCCCCCCCGGTCGGACCGCTCGGCACCTCAAACTTGAAATGCCCATAGCCGGCGACGGTCTTGCCGCCCACACCCTGGGTCTCCAGCGCTTCCTGGAGGATGGCGGCGACGACCTCCACCCAGCGCTGTTCGGCTCCGGAAATGGCGAACAGGAAATCGCCTTGAGCCGCCAAAAAGGCATTGGGAATCGGGGTATCCCCGTCAATTGGGGGTTTTCCCTCCATATACCAGTCCCGGTGATGCGTGGTGACGACATCCTGGGTGAAGGGATGGTGGTTGGTCCTGGGAACATACCACGCATCATGGAAGACCACGTTGCCGCCTTCATCGGTCCGGCCGAACGTGTAAAGAAAAGCCTGGCCTGCGTCCTTTCCCTGGCCATCGGCACCGGGATACCAGGGGCTGGCAGGGTCATGCTTGAACTTGGCATGGACGAGGTTGCGGGCTATGCCTTTGAGAGCCGACCCCGGAATGATGGGCATCCCATAGGTCCAGTTCACGCGCAAGCCGATCTCATGGCAGGTTTCGTCACCATGGCCGAACAACAGGCGTCCTTGCCCTTTGCCGATGCGGACCCAGGTGGGGAGCCCCTGGCCGCTCAAGCCCTCCAGCACCGCCCGCCGTTGACGAAAGGCCTGCCGATAGACTTCCGGCGGCTCCATCTCGGCTATCGCCTTGAATACATCGTCCTGATGCGCTTTTTCCTTCCCTTCGTCGCCCTCGGGAAACTCCTTCAGGCCGGTTTGATACACGAGCCCGGCGTGCGCTTCCGCCCGCCGGTAGTCCCCGGATTGTATCTGGCGCAAGGCCTCCCGACAGATCTGAATCATGGCAATGCTCCTTCCCTAGGCCTTGATGGCCGCATCGGTCAGTATCGCCTTCGACAGGCGCTTGTGCCAGATGATGGCCCGGTTCAGACGGCGGGCCATATCCTGATACTCGTCGTTGGTCGCCGTGCTCAGCCTTGTGAGCAGCTCATCGGCATTCGGACAGCCCAGTTGCTGGGTCAGATGGTCGAGCAACAGGCGCTGAGCCGCTTCGCCGGATTTGTACTTAAGGAGACCGACCGCGTGGAGCGGACCAGCCATCAACAACAGCGTGCCGAACCCTTGACAGAGCTGCCGGTAGTCCTTGGCAGCGGCTTTGTGCTGATGCAACACCTGCTCGACCAGGTCGGCCGCGACCTTGGCGTATCCTTGTTCCATCGTGGGCATCGTGCTTCCCTCACTTTCCGCTCGGGCCGACGGGGATCACCCGGCACAGGCCTTTGCCGGTCGTGTGCTTGCCGCCGAGATGGAGGGCGAAGGGGCCCTTGCCGAACAGGGCATCGGCGATCTGGGCGGCATCCCACTTCCCTTCCTCGCCTTTGGGTTTGACCTTGGCTCCCTCGATGCCCACGACCGAAACCAGAAGGCTTTCCGCCGGCAGGGCTTCCTCATACCACAGGGCATGTTCGTCGACCGTGCCGCTCTCGGGATCGATCCGGATGCGGGCGGCCACTTCCGTGCCGAACTCGACCAGGTGGTTGAACAGCTTCTCGTGGAGGATGGCGAAGCGTTTGGCGAAGAGGGGTTTCCAGGCGGCCAGTTCCGGGCCGTTCCATAACCACGAGGTCAGCAGGTCGACCCATTTGCCGAACAGGGCATTGCCGGTCACCGGTTTGAGGTCGTATTCCTCGAGAACCACCCGTTTCCCGGCCGTGCCTGTGGGGAAAGGCAGTTTCGAATCGCCGTCGACCAGGGCTTCGCCCTCGGCGGGGGAAGGGACCTCGGGCAGCGAGGTGGCAGAGATCAACTGGGCATCGCGGCGGAGGCGCTCCAGGATCAGCGGGGTGGTGGCCCAGCAGAACGTGCCGCCCAGGCTGCGCACGGGCAAGGCCAGCAGGCGGGCATCGCCGATGGTCAGGCACGAGGCATGGTCGGGGTTGTCGGATTCGGGGCCGAAGATGGCGGTGACGGGCAGCCCGTTCCCCTGGCGCTGGAAATGGGCCCGCAGGCTGCCTTTCAGCCCCGAACCGGGTACCACGGGGAAATTGGTGATCTTTTCCCGGGCGATCGGCAGATCGACGAGGCCGACTCCCTGTCCGGTGCCGACGTGAAGGCCGGAGACGGCCTGGATCAAGAGCATCTGGGTTTTCATGCGCGATTCTCTCCTCAATAGGTTCCGATGAGCACCAGACCAAACCCGTCTCGGCGGTCCTGCTCGTGTTGACAGATGGATGACAGCCACAAGGGGGCCAGGGCGGCGGGCTGGCCGGCGGTGACCTCGAAAAAGAAGACCGACCCCGCCGGGGCCAGCCAGCGGGTGGGTTTCGGCCCTCCCTTCGCCAGATCCCAACCGGAGGCTGCCACCGGCCGGCCAATGGCGGCCGCTCTCAAGGTCAGGCGAACCTCGGCGGGCAGGCCGGGCGGGGTTCCCGTGAACGCGGAATCGAGCCACTCCGGGCACCAGCCGTGGCCATGCGCCCCCAGAGGGGCGGGGGTGACCAGGATGACCCGGACGTGCCGACCCGCCTCGCCCGGCCAGGCGGGAAGCTTGGTCGACAACCTCGTCCAGATGGCCGTCCGGCCTTCGCCACCGATGGTGTGCAGGCCCGACAGGTCGCGGTCGGAAGCGACCTCGCACACCAGGCCGAGGTCGTCGGGGTAGCGCATGCCGACCGTGGTGAACAGGTGGCCTTCGGTCGCCGTTCCCGTGGCACGGTCGAGCGTCACATGGGAGCGCGGCTCAGGATGCGGCCGGTCGGCGGTTGCCGGGGTGGCCAGACCGGCCGCGGCTTTCTCGGCGGCCTCGGGCGAGGCGGTGAGCCACTCTTTCATCACCTTCCAGGGCCACAGGGAAGGCCCGATGATCGGTTTGCCCTTGGCGGGCCGGCGAAGGCGCAGCGGTACCAGGCCGGCCGGAAGCGTCGTTCCCTCGCCCGGGTGCAGGTCGGTTGGGCGCCAAGCGGTCCAGCGGGGGCCATCTTTCCCCTCCAGGGAACAGAACGCATCGAGGGGGGCAGGGAACAACCATTCATTTTCCCGGCGATGGAACGGGAACGGCCCTCGAACCTGGATCTTCAGGACCTCCGCTGCGGCGGCCGGCGGGAACCGGCCTTCGGCATCCTTGCCGCAGCGGGTGCGGATCGTTCCCGCCACCACCGAGGGCAGCGGCAGGGGCATCGACCGCGCCACGGCCCCCGGGTCGGCGCTGAACGGTCGTCCGTCGCGAAAGACGACGGGGTCGCGGGGTTGGATGTTCCAGAGGGTGGTGGTCATGAGGGGTTCCTCCGGTGGGCGAAAGTGAGGGCGGCCACGGTATGGTCGGCCAGGAGCGCGAGGGCGGTGGGGGAAACCGCCTGCCCGGCCGAGGTGAAGCCGTGCAGGCGACGCTTCAGAAGCGGCGTGAGGTCCGAGGGCAGCCCGCCCGGGGCGGTTTTCTTCATGGCCAATATCCGCTGGATCTCGGCCTGGGCGATGGTGGCGAACTGCGGGCCGGTCAGGCCCTGGCCGATGCGAGGGGTGGCCAGGTCAGCCGCCAGGCGGCGAATCTCATACGGCAGACCGCGGGGCAGCAAGCCCTGGGCGAACCAGTCAGCCAGATGCTGGAAGTCGTCGAAATCGGTCCATTTTAGATAGGTGCTGGTCGGCGAGCCGGATCGCTTCTCGATGATGATCCCCAGGCTGTTGCGCCCGGCGGGGCCCTTGGCCAGGCGCTCCGCGGCGCGGGCGGCATCCAGGGTGTTCTGCAGCGGGGCCAGGGCATGGCCGACCGCCAGACCGATCGAAAAGCCGGGCTGCCGACCGAGCGGTGAGGTCAGGGGAGACAGATGGTCGACATACGATTGGTAGATCGCGCGCGCGCCGGTCAGGGCGTTGGGCAGAGGCAGGAAGGCCACCACATCGTCGCCGCCGGCGTAGATCAGGGTGCCGTCGTGGTCGCGGATGAGCCGGCCCACCTGCCCGGCGAACCGGCTGAGGGTGCGCGACAGCTCTTGCTGGCGGGCCATCGCATCTTCCCCGTCGCCGATGGTGTCGATCAGCTCGCCCAGCTTGTCGCCATCGCCGATCAGCAGGGCGAAATACGGCGTCGGGGCAGAACCGGCCTCTTTGAACAGGTCTTCGAGGAGGGTGGCATGCCGGCCGGCGCGGGGATCCCCGGCCGGCCAGGCCTGCTCGACCCGACTGCGGAAGAGGGCCGCCCCGCTGAGATCGCCCCAGACCTCTTTGAGGGCGGCGGGTTGATGGGAGGTGGTTTCGATGTCGGGAATGGCCTTCAGCTGGTCGATCAGAGCCCGGACGGCCGGCCTGGCCTGCCCGGCGATCCGGCGCATCCAGGGCAGGGCGGCGAGGTGGTGGGTGCTGGGAAAGGCGCGGTCGCCGCCGCCGAAGCGTTTGATCAACCCGACGGCGCAGAGCTGCTCGTGACCCTGCAGGCAGAGACCGTAACGCCGCTGGGCGGGGGTTTCCGCGTGCTGGATGACCGACTCCCGGGCCCCGTCCAGACTGGATTTGGGAACCCCGGCTTCCCCTGCGAAGGGGGCGAAATCGCGGAGAGCCTTGGTGCCGGCCAGCAGTTCCTCGACCCGGTCACGCGCGACGCGGAACGCCGATTTCCCGCCTGAACCCCGGGCGAGGGGAACGTATGCCCCGGCGAACTCGATCACCTGCGCGACCTGCTTCTGGAAACGTTCTGTGGCCACCTTCCAGCCCCGGGCCTGGCTCTTGGCCTGGGCCAGGGCCTGGTCGGCGATGGCCTGCCAGGTCTGGTCGAGGTGGGCTCGGGCGTCCTGCAACAGGGTGGCCGGCTGGTCTCCCGACCAGAGGCACAGGATCTTGTTGGCGATCATCGACCGCAGGCCCGGTCTCAGCTCATCGTCGGAGGTGGGGGCAGGGAAGATCAGTTCGGCGCCGCGGGATTTCAGGAAGGCTGCCACCGCCTTGGCCAGGTCGGAGAGCAGTTGGGAACTGTATGCCAGATCGCGGGTCCGGCGGGCCGCGGCAATGAAATCCTGCACCGGACCGATGGCGACCGCCACCAGGAATGGCTGACCGCTCATGGCGTCACCTCCGTGAACTCGTACTTCTGTTTCAGATGGGCCTTGAACCCGGTGATGGCGTTGAGTGCGTTGTACTCTTTGAGCGGATGAATCTGGGCGGCTTGTTCCTTGGTGATCACCCCCCGCACATCGAAGGGCTGGTGGCCAACGGTGAGTGCCAGATTCTCCAGGGGAAGGTCATTGGGAAGGTACAGGGCCAACCCCCGATACTCGCTGTCCAGGCGAATGGGCTTCAGGTGCAACGGGCTGCCCCA
This sequence comes from Candidatus Ozemibacteraceae bacterium, assembly GCA_937998695.1. Lineage (GTDB taxonomy): Bacteria > Muiribacteriota > Ozemobacteria > Ozemobacterales > Ozemobacteraceae > Ozemobacter. Next base: position 5,737 of record CALLCO010000098.1, on the reverse strand, counting down.
ACGTTCCAGGAGGGGGCCATTGGCCGATTCGCGAGGAACGAGGGTGGTGTCTTTGGGGTCGCCCAGCTTTTCATCCTTGAAATGGAACACGATGGGAAGGCCCATGGCGGCACGGGGGAACGCCCTGTCCACCGGATGGGACGGTGCGTGGGTCGGGGCGTGGCGGTTGGTCAGCCGTCGGATGGCATCTGGCTCCGGCCAGCGTGACCGGCCCGGTTTGTTGTTGCTGCCCTGATTGCGGGCGAAACCCGGTTCCTGCCGGAAGGTGCGGAATGGTGTTTCGAGATCGGTCCAGGCGCTGAGGGGGTCATGCCGCGAGGGACCGAGCATGAGCCAGCTGCCGGCCGGCAACTTCTTCAAGAGATCTCGAAGGATTTCCTGGGTCAGGGGCGGAACATCCCCTTTCTCCCACTCGAAGCTTCCCGCTCCTCGCCGACTGCGACTACCGTAGCCCCCGAAGGCAAGCCACAACGCCAAGGTATCCATCACTTCGGCCCGGTTCGCCACGGGCACCGACAGGGCCACCTCGACTTCGGCATTCTTGCACAGGACCGCGAGGGGATCGCCATGCTTGGGACTGCGGGAAAACAGGAAATATGGGGCGATCTTGTCTTTATGGGGTTGCCCGGGCCGGATGGTGGAGACTCGTACCTTGACGGGGCTGCGGTGATCGACGCTTCCCCACAGCCGGTCTTCCGCGGCTTTGAGTTCGCTTACCGCTTTTCCGTGCTGAAGCGCGCGCCACCAGTGGCGCAAGAGACCCCTGATCGAGGGGCCGCGAACCGGGTGGGTGAAATCGCATTCCCGGGCCCGGGCACTCCCGCCAAAAATGGGAGTGATCGATCGCAGGACGCATCGGATGGTAGCCCGCCCCGGCTCGGTCCCTCCAGGTTCCCAGGACACGCTGGACAATGCGATGGGTGGTGAACGCATGACTTCCTCCCTCTCCTTTCAGGAAATAGACTGGGAGAACCCGCAAGGATGTCAGGGCGGAATCACCCGACTCCCGGGGAAGCCAGACCCTCTCCGAAATCTGTTGGGGGCTGTGTCTCCGGTCCTCATCCTCTACGAGCCTCTGATTTTGCAATCTCCGCAAGCTTATCCCAATCCTCCTCCGGCTGACAAGAAAAAAATGGCTCCCGAGGGAGCCGATTTGTCGGATCCCACTGGCCCACGCTGGTCGAGCCGAACCCTGATTCAGGCTGAGGAAGAGAGGCAGGAATCCGGTCCGCTCTTGTTTTGGAGATCTTCAGCTACCGCCTCTGGCAACCCGCGTGAGGAAGGGGGGCAAGAGATGGCCGAACAGTTCCTGCCAGCGGGTCAGGAAGGATTTCTCTCCGGCTTTCCTGATGGCTGGGGCCTAGCGTACGGTGGCCAGCCTTGCCGGAATCAGTCCGATGAGCGCTCCGCTTAGTCGGGAGAAGCGGCGGCGGCAGGCGCACCAGAAAGCGAAATGTTCGCAGTTGTTGGTGAATGGATGTTAGCGCGGGTGACCAGTTCGGCCACCGCCTCCCTCCGAAGGGGAGATACCAGGATCGGGCCGGAAATCCGGAAGACCAACAGATCGCGTTCCTCCCGGGTCCAGAACATCAGCATGTAGCGACCTCGCTCGGCCGAGACTGCCACTCGCACTATGGTCGCGTCGTCCTCTTGTGGCAAGGGTCGCAGGCCCTCCCCTCCTCCGCCAACACTGTGCGCACCGCCTCCAGGATCCGTTCATAGACTCACCTCGCTGTGCAATCTGGGGATCGGGGAAGGGGATCCGCCGGTCGGGGACTCGCGAATCCTCCGCGCGGATAAACAAAAGAAGAAAATGACAAAAATTGCCGCCGGCCGGCGCGCTTTTTTTGGCAAAACATTACTATGTGGCGACCGCGCCGTGCGGCTCGCCGAGGAGGTGAACGCAATGATCATCTGGGTCTTGATCGGCTGGTTGCTCGACCATCTGGGGGGTGGGGCCGCCGGAGAAGCCCCCCGCCTGATCGCCGGTCTGGCCTGAGGCCCGACCCGAAAATTTCGGAAAATCTTCTAATTTGGCCGCTAGGCTGAAAGGAGGCATGACCATGAACACCCCCATGCGCCGCTCTCCAGTCCAGGGTCGCGAACTCCCGCCCCACCTGGCCGACGACCTGCCGCTGCGACCCCTCGCGGGGCGTCGGCATCCTCTGACCGGTGACACCGCCGCCCGCGAGCGGCTGTGAAAAGAAAGGAGGAGTTCTCATGACCATCCGGCCCTTGGCTGACCTTGTCCTCCGATTCCCCCCGGTAGACTTCCCGTCGTGGCAGGTGGACAATCTGGCGCGTGCTCTCCTCGAGGAACTGGCGAGGATGCTGCGTAGGCCCGATGGTCCGGTCCCCGTCTGCCAATCGACCCAATCCCTTCCGGTCAGTCACTATCCTGTAATGGAGCAGCGGAGGGTCCCCGGCCGTGGCAAGGAGGGGGAATGAGCTGGTCAGAATTCCCCACCGCCCGTGGCGACAGCTCAGCCGAACCGACCCTGACCGGCATCATCGATGAACCCATTGGCCGTTGCTTCGAGGAACCCCGCGCCGGGGAAGTGCTCTTCGGGACCGCCCATCGGGCGATCACTCTGACCCGGAAGCTGGCGGGAGGGGGCGAAGGAACGATCTGGGCGACCGACCGCTCCGGCTGTGTCGCCAAGGTCTTCCTGACCCACCGGCGCACTCCCCGCCAGTTGGCCAAGATCCGGAGGATGGTCGCTGCCGGCCTGCCCGCCGATCCCGCCGCCCGTGGCATCTGCTGGCCGCTCGAGGTCCTGGTCGATCCGGTGGGCCGCTTCCGTGGCTATCTGATGGGGCGGGCGGCGGGCCTCGACCTGCAGCAGACCCTGATGCATCCAGACCTGTTTTGCGAGAACTGCCCGGACTGGACCCGTCGCGATGTGGTCGCCCTGGCCGCGGTCGCCGGCCAGAGGGGCCGCTGGCCCTGCTCGAACGCCTGCAGCGTCGCCTGGCCCGCCAGGCGACCCGTCTCGGGGTGGCGGTCGGCGATCTCGCCTGCACGTTCCTGGGCGTGGTGATCGGTCCGGACCGGTTGACCTGGGTGCACGTCGGCGACGGCGTGGTCGGTCTGGTCGAGCGGGGCCGGCCCCGGGTGGTCTCGGGGCCGCGCAACGGGGAGTTCGCCAACGAGACGGTCTTCCTTACCTCGAGCGGGGCGCGAACCGCCTGGCGCTTCGGCTTCATCCCCCTGGCCCCGGGGGCTAGCGCGGTGGTGCTCATGACCGACGGCACCCAGAACGTCCTGTTCCGGCGAGCCGATCGGCACCTCTCCCAGGTGGTCGAACAGATCGCCCGCTGGCTCGATGCCGCTCCCCTCGCCGAGGCGAGCGTTGCCCTGCGCGACTTCCTCGCCCGCCACGCCCTGTCGCGCACCACCGACGACTGTTCGCTGGCCGTCCTGCGCCGAGTTCGGCCTGCCCCGCCCCCGGCCTGTCCGGGCTGCGGGCGGTGGATGACCCGCGCTGTCCTGGCCCGCGGCGGCGCTGTGCAACTTGCCTGTCCGGCCTGCGGGGTGGGACCGGTCCCACTCCTCCTGCGCCCCCCGCACCGATGGGACAAGAACTCCAGGGGAGGAGGTCAGGTGACCGGGACCCTCCTCGGGTGGGTCTGTCGCTGCCAGGCCTGGGGCCTGGACGGACGCGAGGTTCGGCGTCTGCTGGGCGTGTCCGGCCGGGCCTGGCGACGATGGATGCGGGGCGCGCGAAACGACACAGCTGGTGAAAGGAGCACGAACGTATGACCAACCCCTGGACCGAATCCACCCCCTGGGCGCGGCGCGGCTGGGAAGCCACCCGCGCGCTTCTGGCGGAACTGAACGCCCTGGCGGCCGACCGCCCCTGGCAGGTGGCCGGGCCGGTTCTCGTCCCTGGCCCGTCGGGAGGCATCGAGCTGGATGCCGTCCTGATCACCGACCGCCACCTCTATGTCTTCGAGGTGAAGCACCTGCCGGGGGTGATCCGACCGCACCCGGTTTCCGGATGGCTCCAGCAGCGGCCGAGCGGAGAGATCGTCCACGTCCGGAGCGGCTGGGGCCAGGTGATGAACGGCGCCGGCCGTCTGCACGCCTGGTTGTCGCACCGGCTGGGCGGGAGCCGCGGCCTGCCCGTCCTGCCCCGCGTCATTCTGGCGGCGGTGCCCTGCCGGGTCGAAGGCCTGCCCGGGTTTGTCCGGGAAATCCTCTGGCCGAAGTCCGCCCTGGTCGAGCGGGTGACGGCCCTCGAGGCGCGGGGAAGCCCGAACCCGGGCGCGGCAGCGGCCATCGGCCGGCTCATTCAGGGACTCCCCACCTGGGATGAAGTCCACCTGGGGACCGCCTGCCTCCATGGAGTTGTGGAAACCGGGGCTCTCCCGACACCGGAAGGGGAGCTCCCCTTGCGGGGACACGGGCAACTGGCCATCACCGGCCAGGCCGCGGACGGCTGGCTGGAGGCGATCTGGCAGACCGGCCGCCACCTGTGGCGCGAGGTGCGTTTGCTGGCGGGGGCGATCCGATTCCGGCAGGCCTCGGGCCGTCTGGTCGACCTCGTCCTGCGGCCCGGCATGACCCTCTGCCTGGGCCACTGACCGTGCGGAGGATTTGGGAATTCTTCGTTCGCTGACCGCCGGACGGTTCTGGCCTGGTTCCCACGTCGGTGGAACGGGAGGCCACCGGGCGGGACCTCTTCCCGCTGGCATGGAGGTCGTCCCAAGGCTTGTGCGCGACCTGGTTCGGCACCGCCGACCCGGCCACTTCGATGCAGAAAGGAGGAGGAAGCCATGGCCAAGCCGATGGGTGGTGGCAATTTCTGGCTGACGGTCGGTCTGATCGTCCTCGAGCTCGTGCTCGGGCTCGCGGACGGCCGGAAACGGTGACGCCGGGGCCGGGGGGGATCACCCCCCCGGCGGGTCGGCTCACGGGCAGGTCGAGGCTGGCATCTCCTTCCAGCTTGATGGGGGCGACTGAATGTGGGCGTCCCGTGGCTAAAAGAGAGAGGCCGGAACGACCCCTGACGAATGGTGGAGGTGGGAAATGAAAGTCGACGAGCCGTGGTCTGCGAACGAGGGCCAGATCTGTGAGACCAGGGAGATTCTGCGCCGGGAGATGGTCGGGCTTCAGGTCTTCGAGCACTTGCTCGACCGTATCCGCGACCAGTTCCTCTGGTTGTGCGGGCGGGAGGATCCGAGCGACGGCTGTCTCGCCGTCAATCAGGAAAAGGTGGCCGAAGGGGTCAGGTTCTTCCGGGCCCGGGTGATCGAGGGAGAACTTCCGGGAATCGGGGCCGAAGACATCGATCGTCTGGCGGCGTGCGGGCGTGCGTGCGCTCCACCGCTTTCCCCCCGGTCGCCTTCCCGGTTGGATGCGAGACCGTCTCCGGGTCGGAAGCCGGTTCGCCGCCGGCACCCCATCGGGGCCCGGCAACGACTGCGGCACCCCGGCCTGACAAATTTGGCAAAAATTCATAGTAACAGCGCCATAGGCGCCGAAAGGAGGTGAAGAACCGATGAACCCTCGCACCGCTCTGGCTACGCTGAAAGCCGCGATCGAGGTGGCGATCGCGGCCAAAGATCTGTATGACCGGCTGAACGAACCTACCTGAAGGGATACACCGCCGGTGGCGCGGCCGCCCCGCTCCCCACGACGGGGCGGCCAGACCTGGACCATAGGAGGTGAACCATGAGCCGTCGCCAAGTCCTGAAGCAGGCCAAGCAGACCCTTGACCTGATCGACCGCATC
>CALLCO010000097.1 GCA_937998695.1 Candidatus Ozemibacteraceae bacterium | reverse complement strand
TTTATACGGTCGCGCTGCCGATATCGTGGTTGCTGGGGTTGATCCATCGCTGGTATACGAGCTGGCTGACCAGCTAGCTGTCGGGGGCGCAGGGGCGTGGGGGGGGCGGCGGGGCGGGCGGAGGTCATGGGGAAGGTGGCGGGCGGTTCCCCTTCCCCCTCCTTGTCCGAGTCGTCTTCCTCAGAGGCGGCTTTGGCCTGAGGATCGGGCGCGGGGGCGGTGAAGGAATCGGTGACGCCTTCGTGTTCGATGAGGGCGATCTCCTCCCCTTTGTCCTCCGCGGTGGCGGACGCCGCACCAGGAGAGCCATCCTGATGGGGTGCCGGTCGCGAAGCCGCGGGGATGGGGGCCGGAGCCTTGGCGGCCATGCCGGGGTCGGCGGCGGGCCGGCTGCGGAACTGGAGGGCCCGCAGCGGCGAGGTTTCCGGACGGGCGCCGCTGACCGGGGAGGCCTGGATATGGCCGGTGGTGAAGACCGGTTGGCCATCCTGTTCGTTCACGTAGAAGACAAGGGCATCCACCACCGACGAGTTGATGGCCAGGCTCATGAACGCCAGGTAGCCGACGATGCAGAAAAGATTCAGCGATCGCAGGGAGGTGGAGATCATCGGTGGGGATGGGCTCAGTCGGCGGACAGGGGCCGGAGAAGACCGGCGCGGGGGACCAGCAGGCGGTCCCCTTGCTGGAGGGCCTTTTCATCGCGGATGCGATTGAGGCGGACGAGATGGACCACCATGCGGCCCGATCCGTAGAGTTTCCGGGAGATGGATTCCAGCGTGTCGCCGCGGCCGATGGTGTAAAACACGAACCGGCCGGCCTGTTCCTGGGCGGGGTCGTGCAGGCGGGGAGCCTGCACCGGGCCAGGCTGTCCGGCCGCCGGGGCGGTGGTCAGCGCGGGGCCGTCCAGGATCTTGCGGCTGGCCGCGGCGGGGGCGGTCTCGGGGCGCGGCCGCAGGGGAGTGCGGGCGGTGGGCGTCGGGGCGAGGAGGGTGTCGATGTGTCCCATCAGCGCTTCGGGAGCGGTCCGCTCCAGGCCCGACGGGTGCGGGAACTGCGGCCCGATGTCCCCATGGATGGTGTAGGCGAAGGCGATCTGCAGCAGGAACAACCCCACGACGAAGAACAGGAACAATCCACGGTGGGGGGCGGGGCGCGAAGGAACGTGCGGGGTGTTCATAGGCCGGACCTCCTCATGGTCTCTTCCTAGCTATCGGCAGGGCGCGCCGGGGAATTGAGGAGGAGGTGCCGGCCGGATCGGGGGGTCTTGATCAGGATGCCCGGATCACGTCGGGTTCGCGCCGGCCTCGCCCTGAGGGTCGGAAAGGCCGGAGTCGATGGGCGAGGTATCCTGGAGTTCGTTCATCGAGAGGTTTTCCAGGGTCAACAGGCCGAGGCCGATGACCAGGACCACGCTGTAGGCGACGAAATGGGTGAACAGCCCGTGGGAGGCGGCCACTTCGGGGGGCAGGTGCAGCATGTCCGACAGCACGAGCATGCAGCACCATTGGTAGATGCCGATCATGCCAGGGCTGGAAGGGATCATCGCTCCGAGGGAAAGGACCGCGATCAGCAGCAGGGCCGCGTCCCATCCCAGGGGGAGGCCGAACACGTTCAGGGACAGGTAGTAGGTGAAGGTCGACATGCCCCAGCTCAGGAAGGTCAGGGCGATCACCCCCACGAATCGTGCGGGATGCCTGATGGAATCGAGACCCCGGATGAATGCGTCCTGGGCGGTCGTGAGTCGCTCCCGGAACCGCTCGGGGAGGCGGCGGATGAAGAACCCGGTGACCGGGGTGACCCAGTCGCGGCGGAACTGGAAGAGGAGGATGAACCCCAGGACCAGGACATAGAAGATCAGGGCGGAATAGCTCGCCTGGCGGATTCCCGGGCTGACCTCGAACAATTGCAGGGCCACCAGGATCATGGTGAGGACGGCGATGCCGTCGACGAACCGTTCGAGCACCACCGAGCCGAAGGCCTCCGAGGAGCGGATGGCCCCCTGGCGTCCGATGTAGGCGGCCCGGATGAACTCGCCCGCCCGCGCCGGCAGGACGTTGTTGAAGAAGGAGCCGAACATCAGCCCGGTGTAGGACTGCCGGAAAGAGAGGTGGCGGCCCCCCAGGATCACCTGCCACCGCCAGGCCCGCAGGATGCCTTCGAACACGATGCTGACCAGCATGGCGGTCACGAACCGGGGGTCGATGGTCATCAGGATGGGGGGCAACCGCTGCCACTCGACCCTCCGCAGGGCCAGCCAGAGGAACAGCAGGCTGACCACGATCCCCCAAAAGCGCTTGGAGCGGAGCATGTTCGGCATCCTAGCATGGCGGAATCCCGGCGGCCAACTTGGGAATTGTCTTGGGAGCATCCGGACCGAACTCGGGGACGATGGCTTTGTCGTCTTGCCGGGTTTCGCAAAACGATGTCCCCCTCTTGGAAGGCCGGAATTATGGCCGGTTTCCCCGGCCTTTTGGGGACGCTGGTTCTTCACAGGCCTACCGGAAATTGTGGCTTGTCCCCTTCGGGCGAGGTGGATATAATGAACCAACTTCGCGGGGGCACGACACGATGTGGACGGTGGTGCAGGTCGGATTCATCCTGACGGTTTTGCTGCTGGTCTGCATTTACGTCGGCAAGAAGATCGGGGAACGTCGGATCTCCAAGGTCCACGAGGAGATGAAGGCTCTCGAAAAGTCCTTCAACCAACTGCTCGAGCAGATGGAGCTGGTTTCCGGCCACAACCTCAAGGTCCTCGAGACCAAGACCGAGGAACTGCGCGACATGCTCCATGCCGCCGACAAGAAGTGCCTGTATGCGAACGACCTGCTGGCCGAGATCGAAACCGCCCGGCGGGAACTGCAGGCCCGCCTGGCCAGTCAGCCGGCGACCGCTGGCCCGGGGTCCTTCCACGAAAAGAAGGTGCGGATGGAAGTGCAGGCCCTGCTCGAGGAGGTCCAGACCAAGATCCTGCTGCTCGAACGCCGCCTCGACGAACTGGAGCGGGCCTCCCGGGTCGGCCTGTTGCGCGCCGTTCCCGAGCCGGTGCGGGCGATGGCGGTCGGGGAAATCCCCTCCAGGACGGCCGCCGAGCCGCGGCGTGGTCCGGCGCCGCCTCCCGAGGATGGCATGGGGGCCGTTTCCGCCGTTCTCGCCTCTCTCGTGGACCGGGTCTCCCATCTGGCCACCACCGCTTCGCCTGCCGCCGCCGCCGCCCCATCGGCCCCGAGAGATGGCGCCGCCGCCGGGAATGGTCGGCCGACCAGTCGCCCGGGGCTCGGTGGGCCTGCCGCGGGAGACAAAGTGGTCCGATTCAAGCCGCGGGAGGAGTCGCCTCCGCCCCTGTCCCCGATTCCCGACCTGGTCGCCGACGATGAGATTCCGGCCACCGCCAACTCCTACGCGGCCGATGATGACACGGCCATCCCGCCACCCGAGGCCGAGACGGTGGCCCCGGGACCTGCTCCGGCCACGGCCAGCGACCCGCTTCCCTTACGAGATGGTCTGCCTCTCCCCGAACCCGGGACCCCCTTCCACGATGTCCTGCACCTGGCCCGCCAGGGGGTGTCGATCCCCCAGATCGCCCGTATCCTGAACATGGGCAAGGGCGAAGTCGAGCTGATCATGAACATCTACGGGGCCCGGTCGCAGATGCGCAAGGTGCTGTGAGCCGTGTTCCTGTTCGCCGCCTTGATAAGCGTCGGCCTGTGGCTGGCCGGCCTGCCGTTCGCCATCCTGCTCGGGCCGGTCGCCGGCGCTGCCAACCTCGTGCCCTACCTGGGCGGCCTGTCGACCGTCGTGCTGTCGCTGCTGATCGCCGCGACCCAGTTCGGCCTGACCGAGGTGTGTGTCTGGACGATGGTCAAGGTGGCCATCGTCCTGTCGATCGTGCAGGCCATCGACGGGTTCGTGCTGGCCCCCACGGTCATCGGCGGGACGGCGGGCCTGCATCCCCTGGCGGTCATGCTGGCCCTCGTCGTCGGGGCCAGCCTGTTCGGCTTCCTGGGCATGATCCTGGCGGTGCCCGCCACCTGTATTCTCAAGGTGGTCCTCGGCGAACTCTATCACGAGCTCTATGACCAGGTCTGAGGGAAATCCCGCCCTCGCGGTGCGGGACCTGCGCAAGCGCTTCGGCCGGAAGGAGGCCCTCGCCGGCCTCCATTTCACCGTGCCCGACGGGGCCGTGGCCGGGTTCCTCGGTCCCAACGGCGCTGGCAAGACCACCACCCTGCGCCTCCTGCTCGGCCTCGTTCCTGCCGACTCCGGCGACATGGAGATGCTGGGCGTCAGCATGCCCGCCCACCGGGCGTCCGTGCTCGAACAGACCGGGGCGCTCGTCGAGAAGCCGTCCTTCCTCGACCACTTCAGCGGGTTCGACAACCTGTGGTGGTTCGGTTCCCTCAACCGCCCGGTGACCCGCGAGCGGGTCATGGAGGTGCTGGCCCGCACCGGCCTGACCGACGCCGCCCATCAGGCCTTCGGCCACTACTCCACCGGCATGAAGCAGCGGCTGGGCGTCGCCTACGCCATCCTGCACCGGCCCCGCCTGCTCATCCTCGACGAACCCACCAACGGCATGGACCCGCAGGGTCGGGTGCAGATGCGCGACCTGCTGCGCGAGATCCATGCCGCCGAGGGGGCCACCATCTTCCTGTCGTCCCACCTGCTCGACGAGGTGCAGCGATTGTGCGATTACGTGGTGATCGTCGATCACGGTCGCACCGTCCGCGAGGGCTACGTCGCCGACATCCTGCAGCGCGGTCGCGAGACCTGGGAGGTGCGGGTCGCCGAGGGCCAGGCGGACCGGGCCGGCGCGTTGCTGCCCGGCCTGCCGGGAGTGCTGGCCTGTCGCGCCGTGCCGCGCGGGTTCGAGGTCGCTCTCGAGCCGGGTGCCTCGGGCGGGGTCAACCAGGCCCTGGTCGGGGCCGGGGTGACCGTGACCGCGCTCATTCCGAAGGAGGCCTCGCTCGAGGAGACCTTCCTCGCCCTCACCGACAACGGAGGCGACCCCGCATGAGGGGCGAACCCAGGCCATGAGCCGCTTCCTTCCCCTGATCCGTTTCGAGATGGTCAAGGTGCTGGCCCGCAAAAAGGCCTTCCTGTTCCTGCTCGCCCTCAATGTGGTGCCGCTGTTGGCCAGTGTCATCGCCCTGCTCATCTACGTCAAGCTGAAAGGATGGGGGCTGGGCGGGTTCGAGTTTTCGGTGCTGGTCGAGATGGTGCGGGGCCTGTTCACCGCCCACATGGTGGTCTTCGCCTGGATCTCGCCGTTCTTCCTGTCGCTCGTCATCGGCGACAGTTTCTCGGGAGAGGCCGGCCGCGGTTCCCTCAAAATTTTGCTGCTGACGCCCATCGAGCGCTGGCAGGTGGTGGTGGCCAAGGCGTTGGCGGTGCTGGTCTTCCTGGTGGTGGCCGTCGCCCTGGGCGGGTTCTTCCTGCAGCTCGACCTGTGGGTGGCGCGGGCCATGACCGAGAGTCCCGCCATCCGGTGGGACATCCAGCCTACCTCCACCACCCTGGTCGAGACCGCGGCCGCCCTGCAGCTGTTCGTGCTGTCCTTCCTGTCGCATCTTGCTCTGGTCGGATTCTTCATCGTCTTCGCCCAGTTCTCGGAATCGCCCATCATGATGGCCTTCGTCAGCCTGATCGTGTTGATGACCATGCAGCTCTACGTGCTGATGGCCCCGCACCTGGCCCGGCTCGATCCGCGATTCGGCCAGGTCGCCGACTGGTGCTTCACCCGCCACCTGTCGAAACTGTCGTCGATCGAGACGGTGCAGGGCATCCTCGACAAGCGCCTGTCGCTCGGACATCCCGACGTCTGGCGGCCGATGCTCGACAGCCTCGGCTGGGCCGCTCTCTTCTTCGCGGTGGCCATCCTGCTGTTCCGGCGCAAGCCGATCCTGAACTGAGCATGGCCCGGCCTCTGCCTGGCCCGGGCGGGCCTGGAGCTGCCGACGGACCGGTGCTGGTCGCCCTCTCGGGGGGAGTCGATTCGGCCGTGGCGGCCGTGCTGCTGCGCGAGCAGGGGTTCGAGATCGCTGGGGTCACCCTCAAGACCTTCTGCTACGGTGACCTGCCCGGCGGGCCGAAGAGTTGCTGCGGTCTGGAAGGGGTCGAGGCGGCGCGGGCGGTGGCCGGGCGACTCGGCATTCCCCACCTGGTGCTCGATGTGTCCGAGCAGTTTCGGATCGAGGTCATTGACGATTTCGTCCGGGAATACGCGGCCGGCCGCACGCCCAATCCCTGCGTCGTCTGCAACGCCACCGTCAAGATCCCGTATCTGCTCGATCACGCCCGCCGCCTGGGGTATCGGGCGTTGGCCACCGGCCACTACGCGCGGGTTCTTCCCGCGCCCGAAGGGGGGTGGGCGTTGCATCGGGGTCTCGATGGGGCCAAGGACCAGGCCTATTTCCTCTGGCAGATTCCGCGGCCGGTGCTGGCCGGTCTGCGATTGCCTCTGGGCGGGCTGACCAAGGCCGAGGTGCGGGCTCTGGCCGAGCGCGCCGGCCTGGCCAACGCCCGCCGGCCCGAATCGCAGGAGATCTGCTTCATTCCCGACGGGGAGTATATCGGCTTCCTGCGCCGGATGCTGCCGGCCGACCATCCCGGCTTCCAGCCGGGGCCGCTCGTCGATGCCCGGGGCAACCAGGTCGGCACCCACACCGGGTATCTTGGCTACACCGTCGGGCAGCGCCGCGGTCTGGGCGGGGGACACGGGCGGCGGCTGTTCGTCATCGGTCTCGATCCGGCCCGCCATGTGGTCAGGGTCGGGGAAGAATCCGACCTGCTGGGTCGCTCCCTGTGCCTCGACCCGGTCAACTGCCTGGCCGGGAAGCCGCTGCCGCCTGACGAAGGGGGCTGTTCCACCGCGGCGCCAATCCCCCCGACTGAGGATTTGGGGGAACCGTGCCCGAGGCCCAGGATCGAGCCCATCGGCTCCTGCGCGGAGTCGCGGAGGGAAGAAGCGGGGCAGTGGCCTCACGGAGATGGTTTCGCCACGCACCCCGTGGGGCCGCCGCCGGCCGCTTCAGTTCTCCCGGCTGGAGAGCCCGTGCTCGTGCAGATCCGCCACCGCGCCCGGCCCGTGCCGGGGCGGCTGTTGGCCGCGCCGGTGATCGGCCCCTGGAAGGTCGCTCTCGACCAGCCGGCCCGCGCCATCACTCCCGGTCAGTCGGCCGTGCTCTTCCAGGGCGACCGGGTCATCGCCGGCGGCCGCATCGCCTCCTGGAAGGCCTGAACCCGCTTCGGGGCAAAGGGCAAACTGTTCCTCCCCCTGGAATGCCATGGGGCCAACGCCGCAATGTGGCAGGTCGAATCGCGATCGACCCGCCAAGCTGCGTGAACAGGGTTAATGGAGGCTGGCTGCTATTTCCCGGCGGCCAGGAAGCGGAGGGGGAGGTTCTTCTGGGGTGACCAGAGGCTGAGGCGCAGCAGGGTCTGGCCGGGGGTCAGGCACCCCGCCCGTCCCTGGAAGAAGCGGGGATCGTCGGCGTGGGCGGTCAGCGCGAGATAATCGAGCCCGCCCAGTTTTTGCCAGGTGCCGGTCAGGTTGAGGGTGGTCTTGTTGAAGGTGACCTTGACCTCGAGGGTCTGGCGGTGCGGCCCTTTCTTGATGACGAGGCGGTCGGTGGGTTTCCCCTTGAGGAAGCGACCGGGCGCGGCTTCGGCCGCCCGGATGCTGTAGGTGCCCACCAGCGACTTGGGAATCTCGCCCAGGCGGTGCATCAGGCGGTTCTTGAAGGAGAAGGCCTTCAACCCCGACCAGGGATGCTTCTTGACGTTGGGCCCGACAACGGGGAACCCCCGCTTGCGGGCGGCCTGCTCGGCGGCCTCGATGTGGGCGGCGGTCTGCTTGCGGACGAGCCGGCGTCGACCGCGGCTCCACGAGGTGACGGAATCGTAGCTGACGTTGCAGAAGATGGCGAACTCGGATTGGGTCATGCCCCAGGTGTGCATGAACGACCGGATGCGGTTGACCGGCCACGGTTTACCCAGGCGGGAAGCGCGGCGGCTCTCCTTTTCCTGGCGGGCGGCCAGCTTGGCCAGGGCGGCCTTCCGTAGTTGGGGAATCTGCTTCTCGAATTTCCGGAGGTTGTCGCTCGTGCGGACCGACGGGGCCTGGGTGCGACCTCCGATCCAGGCGCGGAGGGTCGAGTAGGAGATGCCGATCAGACGAGCCAGTTCTGCCTGCGAGACGGCCAGGTAGCGGACCAGCTTGAGCAGATGCTTTGGCTCCCAGGGGGGGACGGGACAAACCTCGTCGACGGTCTTGGTGTTGCTCTTCGCGTTCACATCAGTCCTCTGTGCGGTCGGAATGTGGCCGGATGCGGTTCGGCAAGAACCGGCGGCCGCCGGATTCCGGTCCATGGTACTAGATTGGGACGAACAGCGTCAAGATGTGGTGATTGGGACCAAAGCCGTGCCGCTAGGTCTCCGCTGTCCCGAGCGAGATCCGAATGGCCCGTGTCAACGACATGGGATTTCCCCCGAGTCGATCCTCCTCGAATCGATCGTTCCCGGAAGCGGCGAACATACATGAGCCATGGCCATCGGTTGCCATGCCAAAGCGCCTGACAGGAGTATTTCCGGCGGGTTGGCAACCTTGACGGGTCTGTACCGATATGGTACTCTCGATATGGTACTCTGAGGGAGTCATCTCGGGTGAAAGAGGGCTCTTGGCTCTTTGACAACTGGTGAGCTCTTCACCTCCTGCGAGAAGGATTGAGTATCGAGTAGATCGCCAATACTTTCACCGGGAGGAACAACCATGTCCAATCACGGCATTCGCCGGATCGCTGCTGTCACCGTTTGTTCGTTCATCATGGTTCTCGTCGCCACCGTGGCCGCCCAGGCCATGAGCAAGCACGAGCTGTTCGAAATCGGACAGGAAATCAAGGAACTCCAGAAAGCCCTGAAGGAAGCCCAGGCCGAGCTGCGCCGCCTCAACGAGGAAGGCACTGCCGCTGACCAGGAAAAGGCTCAGGAACTCATGAACCAGATCCAGGAAATGCGCCAGAAGCTGGCCGAACTTCAGGAGCAGGTCGACAAAGCCCAGCCCTGACCTCGTCCCCTCTCCCCTACGGATTATCGAAGAAGAGCCGCCTGCTTTCCCCCGTGACCGACCTTGTCCCCCGCCCGGGTTCGCTCGTGGCGGGGGACTTGCTTTTAACGGCGAAACGACACGCCACGGGCCGGGGGGCCCGTGGCGTGCAGGGATGGACCGGGGGAGGTCTTACTTGGTCTTCAACTCGGCGATCAGGTTGCGGACCGAATCCTGGGTGGAGTGGTCGAGCCCGCCTTCGGCGAAGACCCGGAAGTTCAGCTTGTTGATCAGGTGGGCGCTGACTTCGCGGTTGTTCTCGTTGGCGGTGGAGACGTAGGCCATGAGGGAGCTGAGGTCACCGTTCTCGACATCGGCCACGACGGTAGTGGTGGTGGTTTTCTTGTAGAAGTCTTGGACCATTTCGTCCCACAGGGTGTCTTGGGCGAAGGCGAGATCGTTGTAGGAGGCGGAGAAGCTGTAGCTGCTGGCCGGGAAGTAGATGGCCAGGCCCTTGGCGTTCTTGGTGCTGTAGCCGCTGAGCCCGTTGGCGATGATCAGTTTGGCGCTGGCGGCGAGAAGCTTGTCGCAGGCGGTCTGGAACCCGACATCGTTGATCGAGACCTTCAGCAGTTCGACGAAGTGGGGCAGGTCGATGTTGGTGCGGTAGTAGAACTTCTGCACCTTGTTGAGGGCGTCTTTGAACTGGGTGGCGTAGTTGCCGGCCATGGCGGCTTTGGCGAAGCCGTCGATGGCGTCTTTGAACGCACCGTAGTTTTTCATCTCGAGGGCGGACTGGGTGGTGGAGGAGCTGCCCTGGGACCCGCCGTTGTAGGAGGCGGCGTAGGCCTTGACGATGTGGGCGGCGAACTGGGCGGGGGTGGAGGTCTTGGTCAGGCCGCTCAACACGCCATCATAGGGCCAGCCCGCGCCCGGTTCCACTTCCTCGGAGGCGACGATGTAATCGACGCCGGGCATGGCATGGGCGACTTCGGCCATCTGCATGAGGCAGGCGTCGAAAGCGAAGATGTCGAGGTTCTTGCCCAGCGCCGCCTTGATCTGCCGGCAGGCGGTGGTCAGCTGGTTGGTGGTGATGTGGTTGCCGCTCTCGTCATCGTAGGAGATGCCCTTGATGATCGCCCCATTCCCGTCTTTCCAGCCGGAGCCGTGGTTCCAGACGATGACGGCGTAGTGGTTGGCGGGGTAGGCGGCGGCGGTGTTCTTCACGAAGTCGACGAGGACGTTGTAATCGCCCATGTCGATCTCGCCCATCTCTTTGAGGAGGGTGATCTTGCCCTTCTCGATGTAGTTGAGGCTGGCGGGGCCCTTCTCGCGGTCGATGAGAACGACGATGTTGGCGAAATCGCTGCTGCCGATCTTCGCCATTTCCTTCATGTCTTCCACGCCATAGGGGTCGAGGTTGTTGTCTGCGTTCAGGAAGACCATGATGGTCCATTCCTTTTTGGCAGCGGCGTGGACGGGGGCGACCGCGCAAGCGACGAGGAAGAACAGGACGGCAATACATACTACACGCTTCATCTTATACTCCTTACTGACTTCTGAGCTTCTCGATACTCGCCTGACCAATCGGTCAGATACGGCCCATTATAGGGGGAGGGAAACCAGGTGTCAACCAGTATGCAACGGAGAACCGCCAAACCCGGTCCGCCCTCTGGCGGTCAGGGTCTGGCGGGAGACGATCAACGAGAGGCGCGGGCGCGGGAGCGGGTCACGGACCCCTGAAGCTGGGCGAGGAGGGCGCTGACCTCTGCGACGAGGGAGGCGGGCAGCCCGCCTTCGCTGTGCAGCCGGAAGTTCAGCTCCTGGATCACGAAGGCGGTGACCTCCGGGTTCTGCTCGGCGGCGTTGGCCACAAACTTCCGCAGTTCGGCCAGGTCGCCCTTTTCGACCGAGGCCACCAGGGTGGCGGCGGTGGTCTTCTTGCCCAGGTCGAGGATCATTTCGTCCCACATGGTGGCCTTGGCGAACTCGAGATGGGTGTAGCCGTTCTCGAGATAATAGTCGTGCGGCAGGTAGATGGCCAGACCCTTGGCGTTGCGCAGGGCGGACCCGTTGGAACGATTGGCGATGACGGCCGCCTGGCAGGCGCTGATCAGCTTGCCGCAAGCGGTCTGCATACCGGTCTCGGGGATCGATTTCTTGAGAAGGGTGGCCAAGTGGATGAGGTCGACGTTCTCGGGATAGGAGAATCGCTGCACCTTCTGAAGGGCCTGGGCGAACTGGGTGGTGAATTTCCCGCTCATGGTGGCTTTGGCGAAGCCGTTGATGGCGTCGTAGACCTTTTCCATGGCGGCCACGTCGATGGCGGATTGGGTGCAGTCGTCATGCCCTTGGCTGCCTCCGGAGTAAGACGACACGAAGGCCTTGACCCACGTCTTGGCGAATGTGTCGGTCTTGATGGAGGGGGTCAGATGTTTGAACACGTCGTCATACGGTGTGCCCTTCCCCGGTTCGACTTCCTCGGAGGCGACGATGTAGTCGACGGTGCCGCGGCAGGCGTAGATGACCTCGGCCATCTGCATCAGGCAGGCGTCGAAGTTCAGGATGTCGATGTTGTGCCCGAAGATGCCCTTGATCTCGCGCAGGGCCAACCCCAACTGGGCGGTGGTGATGTGGTTGCCGCTCTGATCGTCGTAGCTGATGCCGCGGAAGACCTTCTTCCCGGCGTTCTTCCAGCCGCTGCCGTGATTCCAGATGCCGAGGATGTAGCGTTTGGCGGGGAAATCATTCGCCACCAGGCGGGCGAAGGCCACGAGCTGCTTGTAATCGCCCATGTCGAGCTCGCCCATGTCCTTGAGTTTCTTGATGTTGCCTTTCTCGATGTAATACAGGGCGGCGGGGCCGTTCTCGCGGTCCATCAGGACCACCATGTTCAACCAGTCGTTGGAACCGACCGCCGACATCTCTTTCATGTCTTCGAGGCCGAAGGGGTCGAGGTTGTTGTCGCCGTTGAGGAAGACGGCGAGGGTCCATTCTTTGGGGGTGGCCGCCACCGTGGCCTCTTCGGCGAACGACGGCAAAGCGATGGCGATGGTCAGGAGCAGGGGGAGAATGATACTGGATACTCGCTTCATGGGGGCGACTCTTTGTCTCCTTGTGTGCTTATGGCCCTCCGAAAAATGAAGGGTTATTTCCATTTTACGGATTCTCGGGGGGGAACGGAAGGTATCATTGCATTTTTTTCGATACTGGAAGAGGAAGCCCGGTGATTTTTCGGTGAACCACAGGGTAAGAGGGCCTGGCGGTGAGGCACCCCACCCCCCGGGAAGTACAATTAAAAAAGTGGAGCAGGCCATGAAGGGCATCGCCAACCGACAGAACACCCTTCTGGGTCGGAAACTCTTCCAGTCCCATCCCCGACCCGGACAGCCGATCTTCTCCCGGCAGGGCCCCCCGCGCCCCACCAGGGGCGGGAAACCGCCCCAGCCGGGGCGTCGCCTTCCCCGGCCCCCTAAAGGAGGAACCCCATGAACAGCCGCTGTTTCGCTGATCACCGTTCCCTCCGCGTTCTGGTGCTGGCCGCTGGGCTGGCCTTCCTGGCCGGGCCCCTGTGGGCGGCCATCACCAACCCCTCCTGTACCATCACGACCCCCACCGATCTCACCAAACGCTACAACAACGGCCAGACCGTACATCTGACCGCCTCCTGGCAGGGAGACACCCCGCCGTTCGCGGCCACCTTCAAAGCCGGTGGGGTCGCCATCGGCACCGCTAACACCAGCGGAACCTCGACGAGCTTCGCCATCTCGGCTTCCGGTCTGGCCGGCGATGCGGTCACCTTCGCCGTCTCCATCCTCGAGACGGCCGTAGTCAACGCCCAACCTTCCCCCGATGCTCCCGCCGCCGGCACCCTGCTGCTCGATCGCACGGCCCCGCGGCTCGACCTGCGGGTTACCTCCGGGGCGATCGTTTCCCCGCAGAATGGCTTCAACACCGTGACCCTGGCCTTCACGTCCGATGAGCCGCTCGCCGGGCCGCCCGTCTTCACTATCTCGCCGGGGAGCTGGGGCAGTCCGACCCCCTCCAGCCCCGAAGCGGCCCCGTATTCGAGCAACCAATACACGATCACCGTCCCCGCCGGCACCGCGGCGGGGGTCTACACCGTGCGGGTCCAGGGCTTCGACGACACTGAGCCAGCGTCGGGGCGCAACTCCTCGACCGCCCAGACCGCCTTCCAGGTCGATGCCGGAGCCGATGGCCCCCCGGTCATCCTGTCCTGTTCGCCGAACACCCCGTTCCGCACCGAGAGTCTGACCCTGAGCGGCTCAGTACCGCCCGAATCGGGAGCCCAGAAGGTCGAGATCCTGGAAGGGGGAACGGTGGTGGCCACCGTCGGCATTCCCGCCAACGGCGACTCCTGGACGGCGACGATTGTGGGCATCCCCGAGGGAAATCACCGGTACACCGCCCGCCGGATCGACCCGCTCGGCAATGTTTCCCCCTCTAGTGCCGAGTTCCCCGTGACTGCCGACCGGACCGCCCCCCACGAGCCGGTGCTCGAGCCGCTGAAGAAACCTGTCAACTCCAGGAAGGTCACGGTGCGCGGCACCGCGGTCACCGATCCGCCCCACCACAGTGCCCCGCTCAAGGTGACCCTGTACAGCGGGGCCACCCAGCTCGCCACCACCAACGCCAACGCCGATGGCACCTTCACCTTCACCGATGTCGAGATGCCCGCGGTCGGACAGAACCAGCTGGTGGCCCGCGCCGCCGACACCACCTGGGATGGCAGCGGTAGCAAGGGCAACGAGAGCCCCTATTCCAACCTGATCACGGTGACGGTCGACCAGGAGGCCCCCTACGTCGTGTCCGGGGGCGTCTCGATCAGCCGCCCCGATTCGGGGCCGCCCGCCTTGTGGCGCCCTGCGCCGGCCGGGCCCGCTGGTGCATCGCCTTCCGGGGCGGTGAGGGGTGAGCCCGCGACGGCTTTATCCGCCCAGTCTGGCGACGAACCCGAGGGCTTCGTGCCGCCTCGTGGAGGATGGGCCGCCGGCCTGGTTCCGGTGAGTCTGCCGGTTTCGTTGGTTCGAGACCGCTCGCCGGCCCAGGTGCGTCTCTGGGTCGCCTATCGCAAGGCGGGGCAACCCCGCGGCCTGATGTATCTGGTGCCGATGACCCTGGGCGGAGGCCGGTTCGCCGCGTTCCTGCCCAACGATCCGCTGCCGCTGTTCTACCGGTTCCGGTTGCTCGATGCGGCCGGGAACGAGTCCTTCTTCCCGCCGGACGGCGAGTTCTGCCGGGGCGTGCAGGCCGCCGACACCCTGCGGTTGCTGCACCGGCCGCGCTGGTATGAGACGGTGCCCGCCACCGACGAATGGCCGGTCGATGTGCTGGGGCTGCCCCCGCTGGTTCGGGTGTTGGCCTATCGTCGGATCATCGCCCCGGCCGACCTGGTGGAGCCGGTCAAAACCTGGTTGTCGGCCTGGCCCGAAACGGCCGCGGCCGTCGAGGTCGTCGAGGCGGGTGCGGCCATGGCCGCGCCTGGAGCCCCCTGGCGTCGCGATCTCGACCTGCTGGCCGACGACCGGTTGCCCGTCGAACGTCTGGGGGTACTGATTCCCGAGGTGGTGAACGGCGACGTTCCCCTCAGAGACCTTCCCGATTCCGAGCGGTTGCCCGCGGGCCCCGAGTGGGAGCAGTTGCGGGATGCCATTCGATTCCGACAGCTGCACGCGCCAGCCCCCTGACCAGCCAGGCGAGGCAGCCTTCGGTCAAGGTCAGAGCCCAGACGGGGTTGGTCGTGATGTTGCTGATCCCCCGGGCCTCGCCGCGTTCCAGGGTGGCGCCGGCCAGCGGCCAGCGCACGCCCGACGAATCGAGGCCCCGGCTGTCGTCGAGGGCCAGCAGGGCGACGGGGGTACCAACCGGAAGCGACAATCTCAGGCGGCCCGGGCCGATCACGCCGCCGCAGCCGACCTGGCCGGCCATTGGCGCCGTCGTGTCATCGCCGGTATCGAAGGTGAAAGCCCCCCGGTCGGTGAAGCGCCGCAGGACCAACAGGTTCATCAGCGCATGATCGAGCCTTCCTCCCCAGAACCCGTACAGATGGATCATCGCGGATGGATTCACCGGGAGCGCGGCGAGGGCCAGTTCGAAGTCGGTCTGGTCCTTGTCGGGGGGAAAAGCGCGAATCTCGGCCCCGGACGCCCGGTGGAAAGCAAGGGCGTCGGGTGAGATCGAATCGAGGTCGCCGATCACCAGGCGGGCGGGGTGGTTGAGGCGCCACAGCAGGTCACCCCCCGAATCGACGGCCACGACATCGGCCCAGGGAAGCGGGGGCGGCGGGGCGGAAGCAACCCCGCCGAGCGCAGCCAGAATGTGAAAGGGGACTGCCGGGTTTGTTGTCGTGCGTTTCATCAGCAACCCTGGAAGGCAGGAATTCTCACAATGCGATCAGGAGCGGATGTGAAGGCAAGGTGCGTCAGGTTCCGGGCAGCGGATTCGGCGAGCGAAGGATGATGGGGGCGGCTGGAGTCGGGGAGTCCGACGAATCCACTCCCCGAACCCAACTGCAGACGCGGAGCGAGAATTCCTCCCCGGAATGGCGTTGGGTTGCCTCGTTGCAGGGGTTTCGGTATAGTGGCGGCGTGATCGTTCATCGAATCGTTCCTGCCCTGGCTGGCGACGCGGCGGCTCTGCGTCAGCTCGAGATGGACTGCTTCTCCGCGGTTGATGTCTTTTCCCTCCGACAGTTCCGGCGGCTGTTGGCCTCGCCCACCTGTCGTATTCTGGTGGTGCGCGGGGGCGATGACTCCCTCGTGGCCGAGATCGTGGGGTTGCTGCGCCATTTTAGCATACCGTCGGGGCGCATCTACAAGGTGGCGGTTCACCCGTCGGCCCAGGGCCAGGGGCTCGGTCGTCGGCTCATCGCCGCGATGGAAGCGGAGTTTCGGCGCGCCGGCATGGTGGCCGCCGTGGCCGAGGTGCGCGTCAGCAATACCGGCTCGCGGGCCCTGTTCGAGGCCTGCGGCTATCAGGCGGGCGAATGCCTTCCCCGCTACTATGCCGACGGGGAAGACGGATTGAAATTTCGCAAGACCTTCGGGCGGTAAGAGCAGACGGGAACCTTGCCGGTCGCCTCCGTTCCGCCGGCAGTCACGGGAGGAGCAGGCCGCCGAAGCGGTATGGTGGTCTTGGCGACCCCGATGGGCTGTCCCTGGTCATCGACCACCTTCAATCCCATCGCGCGGAGCGCCTCGCCGGCCAGACTACGGCCAAGGACCTTTTCCAGGGAGGGAGGGAGGTCAGAGGTCTCGCAGCAGGAAGGCTTCGACCTCGCGGGTCTTGCCGCGCACCGAACGGAAGGGCAGGCGGTCGGCGATCTCCCCATCGATGGACGAGCCGAGAAGGGCTTGCCATTCCCGGGTCTGCGCTCGGAACTCCCGAGCCAGCGCAGGTTGGGCACGGATGGCCCGGCTGAGCCGCACGCCCTCCACCCGGGTGGGAAGCAGAGCCAGTCCGGCCTGGTCGTCCGTCCAGGAGGCGGCGAGCAAGGCTCCTGACAGCAGGAACAGCAACAGATAGGGTGACAGACGACGAGTGATCTGCGACATGGTGTGGGGTGGCTCCGGCGAGGAGTTCGCCGGGAAGTATACCTGGAAACCCACGATCTCACACCCGGGGAGCCGAACGAGTCGATCACCCAGGTTCATCAAGATTGCCCTTCCCAGGAATGTGGGAATTGCTGCCGGAAAACCTGCGGGGTGGTAGGATGGAATTGAGCAAATCCGAGAGGGAATGTGACGGATGCTGGAAGTTCTTCTGGTTTTCTTCCTGGTGGTCGTGGTGCTGCCGTTGTGGTTCATCATCCACACGCTGTCCCGACTGTCCTCGCTGCGGCGTTCCCTCGACGAGGTCGGGCAGAGTCTAGGCGCCCAGTTGGCGGCGGTGCGCCGCGAGCTGGTCATGTCACGGCAGAGATACCGGCGGTTGCGGCAACGCACCCGGCGCCTCGCCCGTCGGCTGGGCTTGCTTCCGGAGGGGGAAGGCCGCCCCGCCGGGGCTCCCCCCCAGCCCCCTCCACCCCCTGGATCCCGACCGTCGCGCCCCCCGCATCCGGAGCGCCCGGCTCGTCCCGAACGCTCGGCCCGCCCGTCTCGGGTGGGGGGGCGGCCCCGGCCCGTGCCCGGGGCGCTCCCTATCCCGCCCCTTCCCTCTGAATCGCCACCAGCATCGCCGGCGGGGCCGCCCCTTCCTGCGGTGCCGCCCCTTCCTGCGGTGCCGCCCCTCCCTGCGGTGCCCATCCCTTCCGCCTCCCCTGCCCCGCCGCTGCCGGCCGCCGCCGAGTCATCACCTCTTGTCGCCCCGGAGCCCCCTTCCACCCCGGCGCCGGCCTCTTTGGCTCCCGAGATTCCCGAGGCTCCGGTGGCCGAAGGCCCGATCGGCGCCGCGCCGCCATCGCCGATTCCCGTTCCTCAGCCTCCGCCCCGGCCCTGGTCGGCCCGCCGCTCCCGCATCGACCCTGAAACGATGGCCGCGACTCTCGAAAGCCCGGTCAGCATCGAGCCGCTTCCGGGAGAGGAGGGTCCCGCCGCCGCGTTCGGCACCCTGGATGGCCGTCCTCCGGGGATGGGTCGCCGTGCTTCGCCCACCGAACCGCCGCCTTCCGGGCCGTCCTGGCTCGAGCAGATCAAGGCCAGCCTGTCGGGCGAGGAGTGGGAAGCCGTGGTCGGAGGCAGCTGGCTGAACAAGCTGGGCGCGCTGATCCTGGTCATCGGCCTGGCCCTCTTCCTGAACTATTCGTATGGCCACATGGGTCCGGCGGGTCGGGTGGCCACCGGCTACGTGGTCGGTCTGGCCCTTCTGGGGGCCGGTCTCTGGCTTGAACGCCAGGAACGTTACCAGATCTTCACGCTGGGCCTGAAGGGCGGCGGCTGGGCGGCCCTCTACTACACCAGCTACGCCGTGCATGCCCTCGAGGCGTCGCGCCTGATCGAGAGCCCGGCGGTCGGCATGCTGCTGCTGGCCGGCGTGGCGGCCGCCATGATCGCCCATGCCCTGCAGTACCGCTCCGAGCCGGTGGCCTGCCTGGCCTACTTCATTGGCTACGCCACCCTGATCATCAGCCCGCGGTCTGATTATTCGCTGCTGGCCTCGCTGCCCTTGCTGGCCTCGCTGCTGATCGTTTCCTACCGCCGGGAATGGGATCAGACGCCCTTGCTGGGGCTGATCCTCAGCTACGTCTGCTACGCCCTCGGGTACGGGGATGTCTTCTGGCATCCGCCCCTGTCCGACGCCCTGGTCAGCGGGAAGACGATCCTCGTCGTCCATTGGCTGGCCTTCGAGGCGTTCGACCTGCTCGAGGTGGCCCGGGGCCGCCGCACCACCGGCGCCGCGCGGGCCGTCTTCCCTGTCAACGCGGTCGGCTTCATCGGCGTGGCGCTCATGCACGCGCCCTCCGGCGATCCCTACGCCCTGCCCCATTTCCTGGCGATGACGGGGGCAGCCTACCTCGTCAGTACGATCATTCGCGCCTGGCTGCGGCCGCCTGCCGGGTTCGACCCTGCCACCCCAACCGTCGAGCGGGCCCTGGCCGGCGGGTACGAGGGGGCGGTCAGCCTCACCGCGGTGCTGATGTCGGTGGCGCTCTTCCTGCGGTTCACCGGCTTTCGGTTGGTCGCGGGCTTCCTGCTGCTGGCCGAGATGCTGTTCGTGACCGGCCGCCAGACGCGGCAGGCCTTCCTGCGGTTGCTGGGCATCCTGGTCTACGAGGTGGGGGCCCTCTACGGCTTCCACCTGATGGTCACGGTCGAGGCCACCCGCGAGCTGTTCGGCCTCACCATGAAAGCCTGGACCCCGGGCCTTGGCCTGCTGATCGTCGTCGGCTACCTCGATGCGCTGCTGCTGCCGGGTGAGCCGGCCGAGGAGTTCGACGGGCAGTCGCGCGCCGGGTTCAGCGTGACCGCCACCCTGCTCGCCGTCGTCTGCCTGGCCACCAATCTGCGCGGCCAGGTGCACGGCGCGGCCTGGCTGGCGCTTGCGCTCGCCCTGCTCGAGGTGGCTTGGCGCACGACCCGGCCTGAGTTCGCGTGGCAGGCGTATGGGGTCGGGGCTTTGGCCGCCGGCACCATGCTCATCCAGAACCTGGCCCGCGATGCCGGCCCCGACGCCTGGGAACCCTGGGTCGGACTGGCCCTGCCGGTGCTGCTGACCGGCTTCACCGCCTGGCGCCTGCGGTTCAGGGAGAACGGGAACATCCCGCTGACGCATCTGCCGCCCGTCTCCGATCTCAGCGCCGACATCGGGGTGGGCGCTTTGCTCGCCCTGCTATGGCACCTGCTGCCGCCTGGCCTGGTCGCCATCGGCTGGGGCATCGTCGCCGTCGTGATTGGCGAAATCGGCTATGGGTGGGCCTGGCCCCGCCTGCGCCTGCACCTGCAGGTGGCCCTCGCCCTGACCTTCGGTCGCGCCCTGATGGCCAACTTCACGCTACTCGGCGAAACGGCGGGTCTCTCGCACCGGGTGCTGACGGTGGTGCCGTTGCTCGCCCTGTTCGTCTACGAATGGCTGCGCGGCGAGGAAGAGGCGCCCGCTCCGGAAGCCGGGGCGGGGGATGGCGACGCCCCGCCGGGAGGGTGGCCTGCCGGGGAGGCGGCCGCCGGTTGTTCCCTTCCCGGTGCTTCCTTGCCGGGGGCCATGACCTCCGCGGAACGCGACTGGCAGTGGTGGTGGCTGTATCCGCCGACGATCATGGCCGCCATGCTGTTCCGGTTCGAGTTTGGCCGGGTCGGGATGGTGACCGGCTGGGCCCTGTTGACCGCCGGACTGGTGGCGGTGGGCCGCCGCGCCCGCCTGGGCCACCTGCGGGCCCAGAGCTACCTGCTGGCGGTCATGACCTTCCTGCGCTGCTGGGGCACCGACTTCCTGCCGCCCTCGGCCCTGCCGGGCGAGTTCGATCCCAATCGGGGCGATCGCCTGCTGGCGGGGGCGGCGGTGGTGCTGGCGTTCTTCGTTGCCCAGTTCCAGCTCCCGCGCCGTGAGGACCCCGCCCTCGAAGGCCACCTGACCCCGTTCGACCGGCAGTTCCGTGCCGCCTTCTGCGTGTTGGGGGCAATGATCCTGACCAAGCTGATCTACCACGAGGTGTCGGGCCACGTGCTGTCGATCGCGTGGGGCTGCGAGGCCGCGCTCCTGCTGGCGGCCGGGTTCGCCCTGCGCGACCGGCCCCTGCGCCTGAGCGGCATGTTCCTGCTCTTCTTCTGCATCCTCAAACTGCTGGTCTACGATTTCCGGAATCTCGAAGGGGCTTGGCGCTACCTGTCATTCTGCCTGGTGGGTGCCCTGGTGATGGGCATCTCATGGGCCTACTCGCGATTCCGCGACAAGCTGCGGGAACTCTTCTGAAGAAAGGGGCGGCGTTACGATGAAGCGGGTGCGCACGATCGGTGTGCTGGTGTTGCTGGCCCTGTTGATCGGCAGTGCCATCGTCGTCACCCTGGGGCGCTCGCGGCCTTCGCCGGTCGGCTTCCAGGCCGTGGTCGAGATGGCCCTCGATGCCCAGCGCGACCTCGACCAGGTGGGGAAGCAGGCCACCCGCGTCAGCGACGCCGAAGAAATGCGCCTCGGCGAGAAGATCGCCGGTCGCGCCGGCCGCTGGTGGCCCATGGCTCGCCAAGACCAGCAGGACTACGTCAGGGAGGTCGGCCGAAGCCTGGTGCGGCATGTGCGCCGGCCAGGCATCCGCTACACTTTTCATGTCATCGACGACGGGATGGTCAACGCCTTCGCCCTGCCCGGCGGTCAGATCTTCATCATGCGGGGCATGCTGCGGTTCGTCGAGACCGAGGCCGAGCTGGCCGCCGTGCTCGGCCACGAGATCGCCCACGTCGACTTGCGCCACTGTATCGACCTGTTCCAGTACGAGCTGGTGGTGAAGAAGGTGGCGGGGGCGGCCGGGCGGGTGTTCGGCGGTGATCTGACCGAGTTCGTCATTCGGGCCACCGGGCAGGTAGGGGTGCTCGTTCACCGCATCATCACCATGGGGTACCAGAAGCAACTGGAGTTCGATGCCGACGAGCAAGGCTGGAGCCTGGCGGTGGCGGCGGGCTACGACCCCGAGGCAGCCACGGCCGTCTTCGCCCGGCTCGACGACCAATTTGGCGGGCATGAGGCGCCGCCGCGGCAACCCCGCAACCCCGCCGCCGAGATCGCCGGGGCGATCCACACCGCGGCGGGGTCCTACTTCCACTCACACCCGCCGACTCCCGAACGCTTGCATCGGTTGCGTCAGGTCAAGGAAGCCAACGCCGCCGGACTCACTGGCGGGCAATACTACATCGGGCGCTGGAACCTTCGCTATCTGACCTCCCGATCCCGTGAAGAGCGCCGCACGGTCGACGAGTTTCGGAGGTATTGAGACACCTGGCCGGCCATTCCTTCGTGAATTCTGCGCCTCCCCTCCTTTCTTCTCGTTCTTTCCTCCGTGCCAGCTCATCCCGTCGGGCTCTAAACGATCCTTTTCTCATCCGAACTCCTCCCATAGACTAGCCGGGAAATTCCGTTTGGCCTGGAGGATTTCGGAGGGGTGGGTTCCAGGGGAATCCGCGGCGGACGAAAATGGCGCACAGATCATCCTGGTAGACCCGTTCGTAATCGGACCACCTGGAGAGAACCTCGTAGAGGGGCCCTGAGGAATACCCCAGCAGGACATCCGGGTCCAGGTGCCGGATCGGTTCTCCTTTCCCTTCTTTCAAGGCATACGTCTGGGTAACCACGAATTCTACCGGGTAGACGGTGGTGTTCCGTCCGTCGATGGCCACTTTCACCCCCCGCTGGGATAGATGGAACAGCGCATAGCCACCCCAACCCAGGGGGAGCCAAAGTTTGCAGGGGCCAGCCGCGGCGCGGAGATACGCCATGCCACCAACCGGGTATTTGTGGGGGTCGATGGGGAGCCGCCCCGGAGGGTTCATCAGCGAGAGATGAAAACCACCAATGATCACGCAAAGGGCAACCAGGTTGATGGCGTATCGCCGTGGGCAGGTCAGGAAAGGGTGGTCGGGTGGGCGTCTACCCAGTCCTGAGGCGATGGCGAGCGTGGAGAACATGATCTCGAGGACAATGAACCGGACACTTCGCACGGTCATGCCGTAGGTGACCAGCAGACCAAGCCATTCCTCGTGATTCCCTGGAGCCCTTCTCCAAACTGCCAGCCCTATGGGGAGAAGGAAGAAGGCGGATACGACTATCGCCAGGAACCCATCAGGAGGGTTCCATTCGGGGAGGAAGGGATGGGGGGCACCGAATTCCCGAAAAATGTACCGCCACAGGTCAGGACCATACGGGTTCATGGCGACGGTGAGCAGGGGGTAGATGAGGAGGCCGATCAAAGCGATGGGAGGTTGGATGCCAAGTCTGACCAGGACCATGATGGTCATCCCACTGAGAGCCAGGCCGAACATGAAGCCTGCGTGCAGGTTGCACCAGGCCAGAAACCCCCCCCCCATGAGCCAGAGAGGCCAGCGGGCTCCCGAACGGGCGATGGACAGCAGGAGGAGAAGAACGGCCACGCCCATGGTGGTCACCCCTAAGGGTCGGAGATTGATCAGAAAGGAAAATACCCATAAGGGGAGTACGAACAGGAGCGTGGCCCAGAGCGGGTCCGGACAGCGCCTCCACACCGATGCGCCCAGGCAGAATGCCGTTACGAGAAACACGAGAGCCCGCATCATCAAGAGGCCTGGGTTGCCGAAGATCTCCCAGACCTTGGCCATCAGAGCCTGCGACAGCCATTCGTGGTTGATCCATGGATTGCCGGAGGCCGTGTATGACCAGTCGTCCACCAGAGGGAGTGCTTGGTTGGCCAGGATCCTCTGCCCGGTGAGGATATGCCAGAACAAATCGGCATCCGCTTCCACTCCAGCCAGGAGCGGGAGGGACACCAGAAACCAGACCAGGAGCAGCCACAGAGGAGGGAGATACCCTCCCGGGCCGGCTGATCGGGAAGGTGGCGCCGCAACGTCAGAGGGGACGGGGGGAAGAGGCGCATCCATGCTGGTTGGGGAAATTATCAAGGGCCGGTGGGGGGTTGTCAATCTGCAAGACCCCCCATGGGAAGAAGTCCCTGCCCAGGAGCCAGGGGGAATCAGGGGGATCCCGATCACAGGACCGGTTCAAGGATTCCTCTGGTGGCGTGGGAGTGGGAAATCTTTCCGGCGACACCGAAACAGATCCCAACACCTTCTTTTGCGTCGAAGGCAGGGTGCGGGAGGAGGACGGGGATCAGCGGTCGAAGGTCTTCTGATATTCGCTCTGGGCCGCCTCGAAGGCGAGGCGGGCGGCGGCGATGGCTTTCTGGTTGGTGGGGTCGGTGGTCATGACGGACATGTAGGTTTTGTACGATGTGACCATCTTCTGATACCGCTCGTCATCGGCCTTCTTCGGGGCGGGGGCCGGTTCGGCTCGCGCCTTGGACTTCGCCGCCTCGGCCTGTTGCATCTTGTCGAGTTCGCGGCGTGATCGGTCGGTCAGGCGCGCCAGGTTCTCGACCATGAACCCGATCTCGCTGGTCAGGCGGCTGGCGTTCTTGGCCGGACCTTTGTCGCCCTGGTCGGCGGTCGGGCGGGTGGCGGCGGCGGCCGAGGCCTTGATCTGCCGGTCGAGCTGCTCCTGGGTGATCCCGTTGTTCTTGGCGTAGGTCTCGAGCTCGCTCTTCATTTCGCCGAGCAGCGAGAGGATCTCAGTATGGAGCCCCGCCGCCGATTTTTCGGCCGCGACCAGGGCTTTGTCGGAGAAGACCATTCCCTTGCGGGCTTCGACCAGTTGCTTGCCGAGCTGGGCGCCCGACAGGCCGATCTCTTGCAGGGTGGCGTTCTGGGCCGATTTGCCGGAAGTCTGGAGGGCCTGCGCGATCTGTGCCTGGAGTTGTTCGAGGGTGGCGATGGTGCCGTTGGTGTGCTGCAGGGACTGGTTGAAGGCGCCGAGCGAGAGGTCGGCCTGTTTGCCGAGGCGGTCAGCGACCTGGCGCGACCCGTCGCGCAGGAGCTGGATCTCTCCGCCCTGGACAACCTTCCCCAGGTCGGCTGAGGTCTGCTCGGTCATGGTCTTCATTTCCTGCGACAGGGCCTGGCCGCGGGCCAGCAGTGCCTGCAGGTCGCGGGACATGGCCAGGGACTGGTCGATCTGGCCCTGGACTCCGTCGACCGGGGTGTTCAGACTGCGGGTCACGTTCTGGGTCACTTGCAGCAGGTGGGCGCTGAGGTTCTCGACCCCTTCCTTGGCCATGCCGTTGCTGATCGACAGGGGCCCCAACAGGAGCTGGAGCATCCGTTGCAATTTGGAGCCGATCGACTGGGTCAGGGCGAGCGTCTGCTTGCCGGTGCCCTTGATGGTGTGGATGGCTGCGGCGATGGTCGCCACTGCGCTTGCCATTGCAATGATCTGGGGAGCGTAGGTGATCAGGAGGCTGACACCGACGGCGATTTCCCCTACGAAAGGATTGATGGCTGGGCCCTGCCCGGGAATCTTGACCCGTGGTTGGCCGTCGTTGACGACGAGTTCGCCGGAGACGGCGGGCGCCTTGGCCCGTGGTTGGCCATCATTGACGACGAGTTCGCCGGAGACGGCGGGCGTTTTGACGCGTGGTTGGCCGTCATTGACGACGACCTCGCCCGACACGGACGGGGTGGTGGTGCGCGGTTGTCCATCGTGGACGACCACTTCGGCCGCGACGAGGTTGGCCAGCACACAGAACAGCAGGACCCAGGTGCAGAGCCGGAAGCGTTTGATGGTGGTTCGTGACATGGGCGACACCTCCCCGGAGATCTCGGACCGTGAGGACATCCGTGTTCTCCCATTATACGGACTGGATCGGGAAGGGGTCAAGGGAAGCGACCGGCCTTCCCAGGCCTACGGCCGCGCCTCGGGCAGGGTACACCGCTTCCGGCGCATCCCGCACCCTGGTTCTGGGTCTCCACGCCTTCATTTCACGCGAGGGACGAGGCGGAGAATCGGTGGGCTCGTTCCGGTCCCCTGGTATCCGGCGGGTCGCTCCGCCGATGCCGGGAAGCCCGTGCCGGCCTCACGAGGGGGCGGCACGGGCCGGGAGTGTCGCTGGTCAGAAGGAGTCGGCGATGCGGCCGGGAACCAGTCGTTTCGAGGAGGAGCGGATGGCCGGGAAGGACACCTTGCCTGCGGCCTGGGCCCCTCGCATGTTGCCGTACCAGGTGTAGGTCTTGTTTATCGGGTTCAGATCGGCGTACATCTCGGGTTTCCCGTCGCCGTCGGCATCGACGTAGATTTTGTCAGAAACCCCGTCGTAGTCGAGGTCGTATTCCCACTGGTCGATCCGGCCGTCGAAATTGCGGTCATACTGGTAATCATCGAAAAACCCGTCGAAATTGCGG
Source organism: Candidatus Ozemibacteraceae bacterium (assembly GCA_937998695.1). GTDB lineage: Bacteria > Muiribacteriota > Ozemobacteria > Ozemobacterales > Ozemobacteraceae > Ozemobacter. The sequence continues at coordinate 18,472 of CALLCO010000097.1, read as the reverse complement.
TCGGTCGCCCAATAATCCCCGCGGCCGTCGCCGTTTCGATCGGCGATCACCAGGTCGACCCGACCGTCGGCGTTTCGGTCGTATCGGCCGGGCACCTCGTTGAACTTCGTCGCCGCATAGGCCGCGTCGGGATTGCTCGACTCCGTCGGATAGGAGGCCCAGGGGGCGTTCCGGGCGAAGTAGGTCGCGTTCTGGGTGGCGATGGTGGCGCTGCAGAGGACGATGAACACCATGAGCAGGGCCCTGAGCAGATGCATGATGCAACCTCCGTGTGGTGACTAAGCCAAGAAAAGTATCCAGAATGATCGCCTTGGCAAGGGAAATTTTCGAGGTGCCCTCCCCGTCGCGTTGGGGCGCGGGTTCCGGTGCCCAGAAACTTGGGTGGCGGTGGGCATCCCTCGACCGTCGAGGCCTGCATGGGGGGCGAAGAGAAACCCCGGTCGGACAATAACCCCGACCCGGAAGGGGACCTGGGAAGGCCCCACCGCCTTTCGGTTGCCAGGGGGGGCGATGCGGCAGAACCCTCAGAAGTGGGCGGCGTGAATGGCCAGGACGCCGGCGTTGTAGGTGGCGTGTAGCGCGATGCCGGGCCACAGGCTGCCGGTTCGTCGGAACAGGAGGGTGGCCGCGATGCCGAGCAGGAATGTGAGCGGCATCGAGATCGGCGGATGATGCAGCGCGAAGAAGCACCCGTTGGCGAGGATGCCGCCCAGGCCCGTCCAGCCGAGGTCGGTCCGCAGGGCCTGGTCCGTGAATCCACGGAAAAAGGCCTCTTCCACCAGCGGAGCGACCAGGCAGAGGGTGAACGCCGCCCCGATCCAGGCCCAGGTGGGGCCGGCCAGAGTGGCGGTCAGTGCCCAGGCCTCCGCGCTGTCGGCAAACAGCCGGGGCATTGGATCCCCGAGGGTGGCGGGCGATCCCACCCCGAACCATTCGAAGGCCAGGCCGGCCGCCTGATGAAGGAAAATCTCGACGTGTTCGAGATACCAAGCCGCCAACCCGGCCAGGAGGCCCCCTCCCAGCATGCCCACCGCCAGGGTGCCGGGATGGCAGGCCCGCAGGCCCAACGCGGCGGCCGGGTCGGGGAACCGGGCGCTCACATAATTCCAGGTGGTGCGGGCCAGCACGATCATGGCAATGCCGTAGGCGGCGTACCAGGGCCACAGGGAGGCGGCCAGGTCGGCCGATACGGTCCGGGCGATCTGCCAGGCGAAGCTCTGCAGGCCCATGACGGCCAGGATGGCCAGAAAGGCGTCGGCCGCCCGGAACCGGGGGGCCAGGCTCCGTTCCGGGTCGAGGCGGGTCGCCAGGGTTTCGGTGGCCTTGGCATGCAGAGAGAATGCCAACAAGAGGAAGATGATCCCGCCGATGAGCGATCCAAGAGAGATATCCTTCAAAGGCAGGGCCAGCCCCATGGCCAACGGGGCCAGCACTTTCCCTTCGAAGGTCGACCGCTGCTGCAGCACCTTCCCCTCGAACCGGGGGAAGATGGCCGACAGGCAGACCGCCACCCAGACCAGAGCGGGGATCAACCCCGCGAGCCAGGCGACGAGGATTCCCCGGTCGGCTTGGTCGAGCCCCAGATACCAGCCGATGCCTAGGGCGGTGGGCAGGAAAAAACTCTCGGCGACAAGGCTCCAGAAGAGGGTTTTGTTGCCGATGAAGGTGGAGGGGCTGAGAGGAAGGGTTTCGAGAAGCGAGATGGCCTGACCTTCGCTTCCCACGGCATTGAGGGGGCCGAACAGGCAGAAGTAGAGGGCGGCCGCCGCCAGCATGTTCATGGCATGCGACAGGGTGAATGTGGTCAGATGGTCGCGGAAGACCAGGACCTGCATGACGATGATGGTGACGGGCATGAACAGCGAATTCGACAACAGGTTGAAATCGCTGCGCAACAGCAGGAAATCCTTGCGGAGCAACCCTGGCAACCAGCTCGAGGAGCGGGTGGGACGCATCGCCAATCCCGGGTGGACCCAGGTGAACCAGTGGGCCCGGCCCATGGCCAGATACAAGCCTGCCCCCAGACCGAGGCCGGCCAGCCAGCACCCCTGCCAGGCCATGAAAGATGCGGATCCCGGGCCATCCAGGAGCACGTCGATGAGCCAGCGGGCGGGCTGCAGCACGAAACTGACCGTGGCCTGCCATCGGGTGAAGTTGAAAAACAGCCAGGTCAGCGCCTCCCGGGGATGCGAACCGACGGCAACGTGGGGAAGCAGGGCGACAAACGCGCTGAGATACCCGAACAGGGAGAAAAAATTGTTGACGGTGGCTGGCCTGGCCATCCGGTGCAGCAGGGCCGACAGCAGAATGACGGTCAGCACCAGCAGGCTCTGGACCTGGACGAACAGAAACGTGGCTACCAGGAACGGCCCCGCCCGCAGTCCCTCGCGGCAGGCGACGCCGACGAATGCGCTCCACAGGAAGAGCAGGCCCGGCCAGTCGGTGACCACCCGTTCGAAGATTCGTAAGCCCAGCAACGCCAGGGGCGGGATCGGCAGCGTGGCCAGGAAGGCGTGGTCGGTGCTCAACTGTCCCGCGTTCAGGGTGTGACCCATGATCAGGTCGCTGGTGAAGACGAGCAGCACGAGGTAGAGCAGGCCAAACGCCAGCAGCCATCGCACAGCCTCGCCGAGGAACAGCCGCTCGACCATGGCCAGGAAATCGAGCGAACCCAGGCCCAGCACGATGGCCAGGCCTACCGCCATCAGGGCCATGACGAACAGGCTCCAGCGGCTTCGCCACGAGTGCAGCGACTGCCACAGCAGGCGCGCCTTCATGCGGCAGAGGGTTCCCAGGCCAGCCAGCGCTGGGAGCGGTTCGAATTCCCGCGGGTGAAGCATGTCGGGATTCTACCCCCAGACCTTCCCGGAAAGCCAGTCCGAGGGGAGTGGACCAGCATCAAATGGCCAGGCTTTCAGAATGAATCAGAACTGGATGTGGTCGGCCAGGTAGTAGGCTTCCTTCTCCATCGGGATCTCGAAATCCCGGTTGGCCCCGGTGGTTTTGGCCCACAGGCACTGGGCGCTCCAGTTGACGGCCCACCCGGTGTCATCAAACCAGACCTCGTCGAGTCGGTCGGCGAGGCCCGGCCACAAGCGGGTCAGGCGGGGGCTGAGGAAGACATCGCGCCGGTACTGGAAGGTGTGGATCAATTCGTGCCCGGCATGGTGTCCGCGGTCGTTGGTGATGAAATTGTTGGCGTTGCTGTAAGCCAGGGCCCCACGGTGGCCGATCGTCCCGTCCGCATTGCGTTCGCGCTGGAAAGCCAGGGTACCGTATCGCAGTGACTGAGGCCAGCTGACCCGCGCTCCGTCGGTGCGGTTCAGCAAAGGGGCCAGCGAACCGTGCAGGCCCAGCTTCCAGTGGACTTTCCCGGCTTGCGTCACCATCCATACCGGACCGAGGTCCATGCGGAACTCCAGATCGCTGCCGGCGGACTCGGCCAGCGAGGCTCCCACGTTCATCATCAACTTGGCGCGCCATGCTTCCCAGGCGGTCCGGTCTTCCGCCGACTCGGCTTTTTCCATGGCCTTGCGCATCATGAAGCCGCCCAGGCCGGCTTGCAGCACCGCCGGAGCCATTTGCCGCCGGTGCCGCCGGGCGCGAATGGCGGCCCTGATCATGGGCAGACCCATATTGATCAGGGTCACCTCTTTATCCCCGAAGGCCAGGACCGAGCGGATGCCGACCCAGCCGAGGGCGCCGGCCTCCAGAACCAGGAGCAGGAGCAGCAGGGCTCGCCGCGGCCGGGAGGACGAGGGCTGGGCTGGCAGAGCAGGTGCCATCGGGGCATTCCCTTTGCGTCCGAAAGTCACCGCGCCGTCCGGGACCCGGGCGGCCGGCGGAAAATCTATCGGAGGGAGCGCCGGGTTTTCGAAGGGTTCAGGGAAGTTGGAAAACGATCTTCAGTTCGCCCTTCCAGATCGATTTGCCGCCGAAAGTGGTGGCGTAGAACCGGTTGATCGAATACTCGACGGCGTGGGGACCCACCTTGGCGAGGAAATCGACGAGGTTCTTGATGCCGGCGGCGGCCACCGTGTAGGTGCCCGTCTGCTGCTTGCTGGCGTCGGGATCGCTCTCCGATGAATCCTGGATGGCGACGTCGGTGTCTTCGGACACCCCTTTCAGAAAAGCGCTCAGCCCTTCGGGAACAGCCTGCACGCCTGGATTCTTGAGGGGAACCCCGGAGATCTCGAGCGGGAACTCCAGGGTCTTCCCTTCGCTGGCCGTCTTCGCCTCCTCGACGGTGGCCGCGATGGCGGCGGCGATGGCCGTCTTCGTCGCGGCAGGATCGAGGGAGTCGGTCGTCTCGAGGGTGACCACCGCCTTGACCGTGCCACCCTCGTCGGCGAACCCGGTGGCCGCCACGCTGGACAGTTTGCCACTGACCGCCTTGTCGGCGAACAGCTTTTCGAGGCCGTGGGCGATCATCTCGGCGGCGAAAGTCGGGGCGGGGCGGGCGGCCGGGGCGGCGTCGGGCAGGGTGTCGGGTTTGGGGAAGGCCTTCTGCAGCCGATCGACGAACTCCTTGATCTTGGGGTTGTCGGGGGCGGCTTTCTGGGCGATGTCGATGTGGCGCCAGGCTTCGACGAACTCCTTCTCTCTGGCGGCGATGACCGCCCGCATGAACCGGGCCTCAGGGTAGTCGGACACCCGTTCGAAGATCAGGGTCAGTTCGGCCTTGGCCTTGTCGATGTTCTTGGCCGTAAAAGCCCGCTTGGCCAGTTTCATGTGGGCCTGGGCAAACAACAGGTCGGCGGGATCGATCTTCTTTTTGGCGGGAGTGGGGGAATCGCCCCCCGGCTGGGCATCCATGCTGTCGCCAGGTTCGGCGGGGGAACTGGACCCGCTCGTCGGGGTGGTATCGGCGGGTTTGGCAGGAGGGGTGGAACTGTCGCCACTGCTGTCCCCACCGGTGCCGCTGTCGCCGACACCGTCCCCGCCGTCACTGCTGTCGCCGCCGGTGGATTCCCCGCCTGTCGCGGCATCCCCCGTGCCCGAGGTGTCCGGGGCCTTGCCGCCCTTCTTGAGATACCGGTCGGCCAGGTTCTTGGCCTTCTCGATCTCGGCATCGCTGAGAGCGACCTGGAACCGGTCCCCCAGGGGGGCGGTGGCCCCGGCCCGGATGGCGCCAAGGACGGCGAGCAGGAGGGCGATCCCAAGCAGGAAGTGGGTCGGAAAAGGGGCAGGTGTCTTCATGGTGGACCTCGTGTGATCCTCGTGTGAGCCTCGGGGGTTCCTGCCGGGGCGAGCCCGGGTCGGCAGGGGGGGACGGGAACCGGGGCCGTGGAAGGGACGAGCGGGGGATCAGGCAGCCAGGGCGGTGACCGCTTCGGCTTCCGTGGGAAAGTGCTGGCAGAGATTGAGGACGCCGGTCATCTGCAGCGCCGTCTTGGTGAGCTTGGACAGACCCGTCAGGGCGACCTTCCCGTCGTTGTAGTCGATGATCTTGACCATCAGGTCGAGGAGCATGGACAGCCCGGTGGAGTTGATGACCGGCGTTCCGGTCAGGTTCAGGACGTACCGGAGGTGCCCGGCGGTCAGGGCCTTCTCGCAGGCATCCCGGAGCGCGATGCCGCCGGGCTCGTCGAGGTATCCGGTGGTGCGCAGGATCAGGACGGGACCTTGCTGGGCGGACTCGATTTTGAATTCAGCCATGGGGCTATGATAGAAGGGGGCCCGGCCGGTGTCAAGCCTGCCCGGCACGCCATCACCGGCCTCTGGCCGACGCTTGACCACGACCGTGGAAATCTTTTATGATGCGTCACGTCCTCAATTCATCACAAGGAGATCTGTTATGACCCACCTGATGTGGATCGCCATTCCGCTCGTCCTGGCCGCCGCCACGGCGCCGGCCTTCGCCCAGGTTACTTTCAAGGGCAACCCCCTGACCCTGATCGGTCGCGACGTGAAGGTCGGGGAGGCCGCTCCCGACTTCGTCCTCCTGGCCAACGACCTGAGCGAGGTCAAACTGGCCGACACCAAGGGCGTGCGGGTCTTCACCACCGTTCCTTCGCTTGACACGCCTGTTTGCGACCAGCAGGTGCGCCGGTTCAATCAGGAAGCCGCCAACCTGGGCGGTGTCTCCATCTATGCCATCTCGGCCGACCTGCCGTTCGCCCAGGCCCGCTGGTGCGGCGGCGCGGGCATCGACAAGGTGAAGACCCTGTCCGATCACCGGGCGATGGCCTTTGCCGAGGCCTATGGCCTGCACATCAAGGAACTACGGTTGCTCGCCCGCGCGGTCTTCGTGGTCGATTCCGCCGGCAAGATCGTGTACAAGGAGATCGTCCCCGAAGTCACCGCCCCGCCGAACTTTGACGCCGCCCTCAAGGCCATCGCCGCCGCCAAGTAGCTTCCCGCACAGCGGCCCGGGTCGATCTTCCGGCCCGGGCTGTTCTTGCTTCTTCCCTCCTTCTGTGCGAGGTTCGGAGAGAGGAGCCTGGACAGCAAAGGTGGCATTCGGGGGAACACGACGCTTCGCAGCCGGGCGTGGGGTTCGGCCAGACCTTCGGTCAAGCGTGCTGGAACGCCTTCTCCGGATTCTGCTTGACCTGCGGAACCGGTATCCGATCAAGGCATTGGGGTTGTTCGGTTCCTGTGCCCGGAACGAAGCCACCATGAGCAGCGATATCGATCTCCTGGTCGAGTTTTCCGGACCGATCGGCCTGCGGTTCGTCGCTTTCGCGGAAGAACTCGAGGAGGCTTTACATTCCAGGGGCGGGTTTTCGCTGGTCGAGATGCTGGTGGTGCTGTTGACCTTGGGCATCATGGCGACCAGCGGGTTTCCGCCGTTGATGGGGTACGCGCAGGAAGTACCACTCGAGCAGCAGGCCCAGACGATCTACCAGGACCTGTGCCTGGTCCGCGACACCGTCCTGTCGGTCGGGGAAGGCACGGATACCATGCGGTTCATCCAGGGGGGCACCGGCGACCTGGTCGGCTACGAGATGATCGGGCCCACGGGTGACAACGTCCGCACCGCCCTGATGGACGAGTGCGTGGGGGTTTCTGGCGGCGCAACCTGGCCAGCCATGCGGTGTGCATCCAGGTCGCCGCGCCGGCCGTCCTGCCCGGGCCGCAGGTCTCGTCGCTGCAGAGCGTGCTGATGGTCAACCATCTGGTCACGGGCATCAGCGAGTGCCTCGATCGCTACCGGCACGGCATGCGGCTCCTCAAATATGGTGATGCGACCGTGCCGGGGCTGGCCGAGGCGGCCTCCGCACCGGTCGACGGTGCCGCCGATCACCTGATTTTCGCCAGCAATCCGACCAGCGGCGAGGAGTCGGGTACTCTACCTCGACCAGGGTTGGCTGTTGATGCGGGCCCTGCCGGCCGGCACCCCTCTCATCCTGATGGGGGACGAACCGACCGCCCAGATGGGAGTCCGGGTGGTGGCCCCGACGGGGGGGGCGGCGGTGACCACCAAACGCCAGCGGCACCTGCCTGGTCCGGTTGACCTTGCGGGTGTTCTTCGATACGACCCATGTTCCTGCATTGCCAACCCATGTGTGCGACGGGGACGAACCGGAAATGACCTTTCGTTCCTCGATTTTTTTGCGGAATTCGGATCGATGAGTCGATTGATCGACCAACCATCTGATTGGCCTGTTGGGGCCTTGTATGGGACGCCGTCATGCACGGAGGGGCGGGCCCGCAGGCTGCCTGAGGCGCGCCAGGGCACGATGACCGCGTATGCCCTGATCCTCGTGTCGCTGGCGGGCCTGTTCATCGCGCGGTTCTCGGTGACCAGTCTCAACACCGCCCTGGTGAACCGCCTGCACCTGGCTGACCAGCAGGCCTGCCAGGGGGCCGAGGCCGGGCTCGAGATCTGCCTGCGCCTGGCGACCAACTCCTTCTACATCGTCGGCCAGGTGCCCGCGAGTTTCACCGTGCACCTCAACCCGGTTCAGCCGTTTACGAGCCATCTGGCGACGATGACGGTCTATGACGAAGTGGCCACGAACACCTTCGGGAATCTGCATGGCAGCGCCACCGCCTTCGTCTACGACCGGTCGCGGGCCCTGGCCGCCCGCCGGACCGTCACCAACGAGATCGAGGTGACGGCGCCCGGGGCGGGCAACAACAAACGTTTCAAGCGGCGGTGGGAGCGCCATTGACGATGCCCACTCCCCTGCCAACGTCTGCGGACTTTGCCGGGTCTGCCGGGTCGGAAGCCGTGCTCCATCTGGCCGGAGTGGCGAAGAGCTACGCGCGGGTGGTCGGCGAATCGCTGGCGCGGGGCCGGCGACAGGTACTGGCCGATGTCGGGCTGACCATCCGGCCTGGTGAGATCTACGGGTTCGTTGGGCTGAACGGGGCAGGGAAGACCACGACGATCAAGATCGCCCTCGGGCTGACCCATCCCGATGCGGGCACGGTGCGCCTCTTCGGGGAGCCGCTGAACGGCTCTGCCTGCGCCCGAGTGGGGTATGCCCCCGAGAAGCCCGGGTTCGCGTTGTTCCTGACCGGGCTCGAAGTGCTGGAATACGCGGCTCGCCTCTTGGGCCGTGCTCTTCCGGCCGCGCGCTTCCAGGAGGTTCTCGACCGGGTCGGGCTCTGGGACGATCGGGGCAAGCAGGTGGCCAACTACTCGAAGGGCATGCAGCAGCGCCTGGCGCTGGCCGCCGCCATGTTGCACGATCCCGAACTCTACGTGCTCGACGAGCCAAGCTCTGGTCTCGACCCACTCGGCCGCCGGCTAGTCAAGGACATCCTGAAAGACCTGCGCCGGGCGGGTCGGACGATCTTCTTCAGCACCCACATCCTGGCCGATGTGCGCGAAGTCTGCGACCGGATCGGGGTGATCCACCAGGGCCGGATGGTGTTTGAGGGCACGCTCGACCAGTATAACCCGGCCGGTGGTGACCTCGAAGAGCGGTTCGTCGCCCTGATCGGGGCGGGCGCGAATGGCGAGGCGGTTTCTCCGACCTGAGGGAGGGCGACCTGGCCCCGGCTATTCGAGGCAGGTACTCGGAATTCAGGTGCTGTTCCGAACCTGTCGATAGGAATCCGAATCCGAGGCCTTTCTCGACCGGGGGGAAAATTGACTCCCCTGGCCGACCATGTTAGCCCAACTTTCCCTTCTACCCCATCAAGATGCTGACTGGGGGCGGCTTCTTATTGTTATTCGGTCACTACAACCTCACTCGAAGGCTATGCCGAAACTTCGGATAGGACGTTCGTATCTCAAGGGTATTCAAAACCCAATCTCCGGATAAGTCAATGAAACATCAAAAATGAGGGCTACAAAGCCGGTTTTTCCGATAAAGACACTGATTGGGAGCGGTATTTTGCAGAATTTTCCGAAAAAATCGGGTCGATTTTCCCCACAAAAGGGGAAAGTTGGGTTAGGCTGATGTATGCGGAACTTCATTCATTCTCATTCAGGAGGATTGTCCTCATGACACGGATCACCGCGGTGTTTGTCGTATGTGCCCTGGCCTTCGGACTGATCGGTTGTACCGGCAGCCAGCCCCAGGGCCAGCCCATGACCCAGGAAGAGATGAAAGCCAAGGGGTTGACTCCCCTCGATGCCAACGGCCGGCCCATCAGCGCCCCCGTCGCTGCTCCGGCCGCTCCCACCACCGAACCGGGCGGCACCGCTGCTCCCACCGAGACCATCACCGACGCTCCCGCTGATGCCCCCGCCGCTCCTCCCGCCGATGCTCCGGCCCCTCCGGCCGCCCCGGCGCCCGGCGGCAACTGATCCGACCGCTTCCCGAATTCATCTTCCCACAGGAGGAACCAAGAATAGGAAAGGCTTTACCCTGATCGAACTGATGATCGTGGTCCTGGTCATCGGTATCCTCGCCGCGGTCGGTATTCCGAAATACCAGAACTTCGTCATCGAATCGCGCGCCCGTTCGTGCATGTCGCAGCTCAAGTCGATCGACCAGGCCGTTGTCGTGTGGGAAACCAAGAACCTGGCCATCGGTTTCAACGACTGTGCCGAGATTATGTTCAATCCCCAGACCGGCCTGATCACCACCACCACCTATCGCCGCTGGACCGGCGCCGCGTACGCTGCTGACCAGATCGACCCGGCCGACGTTCTCCCCCGCCCCCCGGTGGCGGGTGTCTCCCAAGGCGATGCCATTTTGGCCATCACCAAAGATTCCCGGGTCATGGCTTGCCCCGAAGTTGTCAACAAATGGGGCGGCAGCCAGAACGTCGCCGTGAACTGGATGAACTCCTACCGGTTCGTCAAGGTTGCCCCCGCCACCATCGCCGACACCTGGCTGCGCGACTGGGTGCCGGCCCGCATCGGCCGCGCCACCACCTGCTACGCCTTCGGGTACAACGCCAACGATCTCCTCCTGGCCGCCCCCCCCTCGGGCACCCAGGGGCCCGCCGGCAACGTCTACTACCCCGGATGGGGTGACCCCAACCACCAGCGCGATCTCCTCCACCTGCAGTGGAACGCCCGGTAACCCGGGGCTCCGCCAGACGTCCGCCTCCGCACCCGGAGAGGGCTTCCAAGGCTTCTCCGGGTGTGGTATTTTCAGGCGGAAGGAGAGAGCCCATGCCCCGCCGCCCCCGCGTTTCCACCAAGGCCGCCATCATCCGCCGCCTGCGGGCTCGGGCGGCTGCCGACCGACACGAGGTCGGAAGTGGGCCGCGGGCGCCATGGATGGCCCTCCTCTGCGGACCCATCCGGGATTTCGGCATCCGGAGGCTTGGTCTCTTCGGCTCCGTCGTGCGCGGCGAGGCCCGTGTTGACAGTGATTCCTTTGCCCGTTCCTGGGTCCCCGGATTTTCCGGGAAACCGAATATGTCTCCCTCGACGATTGACCATGAGTAGCTTCTCTTCCAAAGTTTCTTCGCCCGTGGAGGAATGGCGGTGAGAAGGTCGCTCGCGGCCATCGGCTGGATCGGGTGGTACGGCTTTCTCGAGGCGGCGCGCAGCCGGTTGCTGCTGGGAACGATGTTCCTGGTGCTGCCGCTGATGGTCTCAACCTGGCTGCTAGACACCTACCGGGTGGGCCTGCAGGTCAAGGTGGTGAAAGACCTCGGCCTCAACCTCATGTCGGGGTTCGGCCTGCTGATCGTGCTGTTCGTCTCGCTCGACCAGATCATTCCCGACATCGAGCGGCGGACGATCGCCTTCGTGCTGACTCGCGTGGGAAACCGCCAGGTCTACATCCTGGGCCGGTTCCTCGGAGTGGCGCTGACGCTGGCCTTCTTCCATGGCGTGATGGCTGCCTTCCTGACCGCGATGCTGCGCTGGCACGACCAGGCTTGGTTCTGGGAGGTGCCGCTGGGCGCGTTCGTCATCTTCCTGAAGCAGTGCGTGCTGGTGGCGGTGATGCTGCTGCTGACGACGTTCGCCACCCGCCTCGTGGTGATCAGCCTCAGCGTGCTGACCTACGTGCTGGGCCACACCCTTGACCTGTTCCGGCACCTGGCCGACCGGCGGGGCCTGGGTGTCGTTGCCGGCTGGGTTGGCGAGGCGTTCGCCCTGCTGCTGCCTGATTTCTCGCTGTTCGAGCTGAAGATGGCGGTCGTTCATGAATTCCCCGTGCAGGGAACAGCGGTCGCCCTGCTGGCGCTCTACACCCTGTGCGTGTCGCTGTTCTACCTGGCGGTGGGCGGGGCCATCCTGGCCCGGCGCGACCTGTGAACAGGCCGGGGCTTGCCTTCTCGAGGCCCGTGCCCCGCTCCCCTAGGAGAAGCGCGAGAGAGGGCCGGGTGCGCCCGGCGTTCCTCCTTGGGCTGCTGTTGTGCTTAGCGTTCGCGGTGCAGTGGACGACGCGGGCGTGGTATTGGCAGGCCATCTCCTTCGAGGCCGGCACCGATGACCTGGCCGAGCTGGCCCTCGAGGCGGTGCCGGCGCAGGTGCGCCGCCTGGGCGCCGATGTCCTGTGGCTGCGGGCCGACGAGTACATGCACTTCGGGCCGTCGCGCCGCTACCGGGGGGCTTTTCTGGCGGGCAGCTACGCGGCCAACACCGAGATTCTTCCCCTGCTCGAGCTGGTCATCCGGCTCGACCCCACCCATTTCGAGGCCTATGCCATCCTGGCCCAGAACCTTGCCTTCTACCTTGACCGGTTCGTGCCGGCGGTTCGCCTGCTGCAGCGCGGCATCCTGCATAACCGGGGCCATCCGCTCGTCCACGAGTTGTACGGCACCATCGCCTACTGCCTTGCTTTCGTCAAGAGCTACGATGCGACCCGCGAGAACGATCGCGGGGCGGCGTTGCGCTACCTCGACGCCGCGCTTGCGGCCTTCGCCCGGGCCGGCCTGCCCGCTTCGGCGGCGGGCGAGGTGCTCAATCCCGTCAACTACCAGATCTGGCGGGCGCGGTTCCTCGTGGAACATGGCCGCCGGGACGCCGCCCTGCAAGCCTGGATGGCGGCGGGCCAACCCCTCGGCCCGTCCGGCGGGCTGCTCGGCGAGTATCTGGAGCGGGTGGCGCTGGGGCAGGCCGTTCCCGCCCTGCCCGAAGACCTGCGGCCCGACCTGATGAAACCCCTCGCGCCGGCCTCCGACCCGGCTTCCATTTCCTCTTCCCTGACCCCATCGCACGCGCATGGCCCCGGCCATGCGCAGTGTTCTCATGGCCCTGGGGAGCCCTGTCCTGCAGCGGGGATGGATGCCCCTCCGGGATCTCCGGGAGGCAGATTGCCGAATGCCGGCCCGGGGCAGCTGCCTTCGTTCGTGGACCAAGGGGAAGACGCCCTTCGGCAAGGCGCCGTTGCGGCCGGTCGGTTGAACCCCGATCCCGTCCGCCCGGCCGACGATTCCCCCCGTCATGCCCCGGGGGAAGCTTGCACTCATGAGGATGGAACATGCCCCCATCAGAAAGAGCCGCCTCCCCTGCTCGACTGGAACCGGCCTTGGTTGACCACCTACCTGCAGATGGTATTGTTGGGCGGATGCGGATTCTTCCTGCTCTGGTGGGGGCGACGCTGAGGTGTGCCCGCAGACCGGGCTGGTCTCTGGGTCCTGGTTGGCTGGGGCCGTCCCGGAACGGGGTTCAGGGAAACAGGAGCAGGTCGGCCTGGGGGTCACCGCCGTTGTCGGTACCATTGGGGCCGCGCGAATACAGGCGCCAGTGAGGCTGTTGCACGAATGCCAAAAACGCGCATTTTTTCTGTACGGTCCACCAGCAAACATTCTCCAGATCAAGGGCGCTTTGTACCGGAAGCCCGAAAAACGGATTCATGCAACAGGTTCGACTGGGTGATCTGACTTCACCCACAGGAACGCCAGTCCCTCACGATTCATGTTCAAACCGGGGTTACACCGTGCTTGAGCTGGTTGCTCGAGACCCGATACCGCTCGTCCGGCGGTTTCGGCCGGGGCGGTTCAGGAAACCTTTGGCGGCGGCGGTCGGGAAGAGGGTGGCAGCGGCGGTCTGCTGCATCTTCCGGATCTTGTCCAAGCAATCGGAGCAGATATCGACCTCCCGGCCGGCCTCGATCACCAGGTGGTGTACCAGGGGTCGGTAGGAGGGAATCTCCTGGTCGCACAGTTTGCAGACCGGCTTCTTCACGCCCGCTGTCCAATCAACGCTTCTGAGCCTGTTGCGCGAATGCCCAAAATAGGCCATTTTCATGTACCGTCCATTCGGAGATGGCGATCGGATCAGGGGCGCTATGTACACGACGAGCAAAAAACCGATTCATGCAACAGGCTCTTCTCTGCGAGGATTTCTGATGGCCAGGGAGACTGGCCCTGTTCGGAGAAGTTTCGTATCACGTCCCCAGGATTCATCGTCCCCAGGATTCCGTCCCCAGGATTCATGCCGTTGGGCTGCCGGACGGCGGTCTCGAACCGCTCGAGCAGGTCGTCCTCGAACCCGACATCGCGCAGGGAGAGGTTGAGGGCGCTCTTGTCGAGGATGCGGATGACGATCTTCTCGCCCCAGACCACGGGCATGGCGCTGACGCGCAGGTCGACGTTCTTGTCGGTGATCTTGGCGCGGATGCGGCCGTCCTGGGGCAGGCGTTTCTCCGAGATGTCCATTTCGGCCATGATCTTGACGCGGGAAATGATCTCGGCCTGATTGGCCTTGGGTACTCGCACCAGTTCGGAGAGAACGCCGTCGATGCGGACCCGGATGCGCAGGTGGTCCTCCTCGGGCTCGAGGTGGATGTCGGAGGCTTTCTCGTGGATGGCCTGGCGGATCAGGTGGCTGACGAAGTTGACGACCGCCGCCTCGTCGTTGGCCATTAGGTCGAAGGCGGTCGACTCGGTCGGCATCAGCGTGCTGCGCATCTCGGCGGCGGCGTCGCCGCGCTGTTTGATGGTCTTGAGGGCCTGGCTGACGTCCTCGGCGCCGAAGTAGCGGCGGATGGCGCTGATGATGTGCGATTCGGGGGCGATCGCCTCCTCGACCTCGAGGTTGGTCTGGTAGCGGATCTCGTCGACGATGAAGGCGTCGAGCGGGTCGGCCATGGCGACGGTCAGGCTGCGCCCCTTCTTGGTGATGGGTAGCAGGGTGTGGCTGCGGACGATGGTTTCGGGGATCAACTTGAGGATCTCGGGCGGGATGTTGACCTCCTCCATCTGGATGTAGGGAATGCCGAGCTGGCTGGCGAGCGCTTCGGCGATCTGCTCGTCGGTGCAGAACTTGAGCTCGGTCAACACCTTGCCCAGGCGCTTGCCCATCTCCTTCTGGCGGCCGAGGGCTTCCTTAGAGCTGATCCTGGGTGATCAGGCCGGAGTCGACGAGGGCGTCCCCGAGGGGTTTGCGGATCATGGCTGACGGTGGGTCACGGGGTGGCCGGGCCGGCGGGGCCGCCGAAGGCGGCGTCTTCCCAGTGCCAGTAGTAGTGGCGAGCCTGATGGAAGTTTGGGTTGATCTTGAGGGCGGTGCGAAACTCGGCCATCGACTTCTCTTTCAGGCCCTTGCGGCGGTAGGCCATGCCCAGCTTGAAGTGGAGATCGGCGAACCCGGGGTTGGCGCGCAGGAACGACTCCATCTGGCGGATCGTCTCGTCGAGCAGGACGGGATCGTCGAACAGGGTCTCGCCCTCGTAGGGGAAGGGATTCTGCGAGCGCTGCGGCATCAGCGGCAGGGCGATGATCTTCTTGAGGAGGGAGATGGCCTCGGGCAGGCGGCCTTCCTGTTCGTTGACTTGGGCCAGCACGTACATGGCGTCGCGGAACCGCTCGTTGCGGTTCAGGGCCTCGGTCAGGCAGGCGCGGGCCTCGGGCAGGCGGCCGGCCTCGAAGTGGATCTTCCCCAGCCAGAAATGGGGGTCGGGCCAATCGGGTTTCTGGGCGACCGCGTTTTCGAAGGCGGCGCGGGCGAGGTCGAGCTGCCCGAGCAGGTCGTGGCAGCGGCCAATGGCCAGTTGCAGGGAGGTGTCGCGGGGGTCGAGCTGGCCCGCCTTGATGAAGGCATTCAGGGCGTCCTGGTACTGGCCCTTCTTGAAATAGGCATGGCCGAGGTCGCGGTGGTACTTGGGCTGGTCAGGACTGGCGGCGATGAGGATCTTGCAACGCTCGATGACCTCATCGACCAGCTCCGGGCTGAAATAGGAGATAAATTCTTCGGGCACGGTTCCTCTCCCCTCTGATCTGACGCACAGTCTAGGGAAGGGTCGGCCCCCTGTCAACTTTGGCGTCGCGGTCGCGCCTCGCCGTTCCGGCCCGGGTCGCGCCCGCGGGGGCGATCACCGCCCCGCGGGTCGGCCCGGTCCCGGTCGGGGTCGCGCTCCACCCGGCGGAACCCCCGGTTCCTGGCCGGGCAGGAACCCCAGCATCCCCAGCAGGATCACGACGGGAACGACGATCGACAGGGTGAGCAGGATCCAGATAGTGGACATGCGGGGCCTTTGGGGTTCAGGGTCCGACGCGGATGCGGTCGGAAATGCGCTCGATCAGTTTGACGTCGAAGAGTTTGCGGCCGTAGCTCTCGATCTTGGCGAGGTCGTAGATCGTCTTGAACGGACGGTGGTCGAGGATGGCGCGGGCCCTCTTCTCGCCGATCCCTGGGAGTTCTTTCAACTGCTCGAGGGTGGCGGTGTTGAGATCGAGAGCCAGGGTCGGGCCAACAGGACGGTCGCGGGTGGGCTGGCCGGTGGGCGAGGGGAAGGTGTCCTGGCTCTGCACGAGGGGGGCGACCGAGGCGGTGGGGCCCGGCGCGGCGGGAGCGACCTGGCCGGCAGGGGGGACCTGGCCGGCGGCCTGGAGAGCCCCCAGCCAGTAATCGACGGTATGCTGGACGGCAGCGGTGAGCTGACGCTCGACGAGGGGTTTGAGGTCGAAAAAACGGTTGCCCCGGCGATAGGCGGCGCCGATGGCCGAATAGTGCGGATGGGCGGCTTTGGCGATCGCCTCGAGACGGGCGAGAGGATCGGTGACGGGCACGGGACGGATCTCCCCGATGGGGATCTTCGACAACTGCCCCTGGACCTCCTTTTCGAAGGCGCTGTGATAGTCGCTTTCGTAGGGGTCTTCGGCCGACCCGGCGGTATGGAGAGGTTGGTTGATGTCGGCGATGTAGTGGGAGAGGAGGCCCATAATATAGGCGGCTTCCTCGTCGCGGCCTTCGCGCAGGCGGGCGATCAGGTCGTTCCAGAGGCCTTTGACGCGGCGTTCGGCATCCTGGGTCAGGCCCCCCGGGTGGTAGACGTGGCTGGTGAAGTCCTTGATTACCGTATCGGGGTCGGTCGCGCCCTGCAGCAGGCGGTCTTTATGCGGGGAGAAGCGGGCGAACAGGGGCGGTGGCAGGCGGTTGAGGGCGTCGGAGCAGACCTTGCGGTGGGTGTGATATGACCAGGCCGCCGCCGGGGTGGTCGGCAGCAGGCATGCCAGGGCCAGCATCATCACGCCAGACAGCTTGGTGGCAAGATAGAATGGTAATGAAGAGCGCGACATGGCGGCCTCCGGGCGGGATCATCCCATTCTACCCCTCGCTTCTGGGTGCAGCAAGTCAGTCTCGTGTGGGAAAGGCAACCTTCTCTCGTTCCTAAATCATGGGGTTTGAAGTCTTCTACGGGCTTCCACCGGGTTGGGGAATGGGTGGGCCATCAGAGATCAAGGCCGAGGAAAGGCGACAGACAATGTGCCAGCGGCTGGGGGCCGGGCGTTCGTCGCACCGCCGAGGGGCGACCGAACAACCCGTACGTGTGCCCTGCGTGCGATGGCCATTCCCCCCCTTTCTTGATTGGGTGTCTCTGCCTTGAGGCGGGGCCAGCATTCGAGGTAGAATGGTGGCACCTCACCTGAGGATTGCGATGTCATGAGCCCTGCCGATGGTCTCCCCGCCGCCTCCGATCCTTCCCCGACGGGGAAGCCTGTTCCGGAAGGGAGCTCCGCCGCGGTTGTGGGATCGACTCCAGGGGGGACAAAGGGGACCCCACCACCTGGGCCTGACCCGGTGGCCGCCGGTGCCGACACCGTGCCGCCGCCCCCACCCCCCACGCTCGAAGAGGATCTCGCCGCCCTGGAGGCGATGAACTGGTTCCAGGCCAGCGTCATCCGGATCCGGAAAGGGGCGCACCCCGACCCGGCGGTCGAGGCGCTGCTGGCGCGGCGGTTCGACCTGCCACGGCACCGCTTCCTGGGCCCGTGGCCGGTTCGCTACCTGTCGACCTTCGCCTGGATCTTCACGTGCCTCACCGCGGCCTGGATCGGTTTGTGGGCGCTGGGGACCGCGTTGGCCTTCACCGAAGGGATCTGGCTGGCGTCGGGCCTGATGACGACTGCCATGGCGGCCCTGTTCGGGCTCGCCCTGTCGCAGCCCATCGTCTTCGTCGACGAGCGGGCCCTGGAGGAAGCGGGGAAGGCCGAACTGGCGCGGCTGCGTTCGGTGGCCGGCCTGGCCCGCGATGCCGGGGTGGCTTCCGGGGCCGGCGGATCGCCGGCCGCCGGTTCTGCGTCAGGCGCGTCCGGGGCGGGGCCTTCCGGCCCCGCCGGCCCCGTGGGCTCTGCGGGCCGGAAAGGCTGAGCCATGGAAGATCGCGCCCGTCTGGCCGAGCTGCTGCAGGAGCTGGCCACCCTGTTGGAGCTGTCCGGCGACAATCCCTTCAAGATCCGGGCCATCCAGAGTGCGGCCCGCTTCCTCGAAACCAGCGCCGTGCCGCTCGAGACATTGGCCGCCACGCCCCCCAAAGGGTTCGGCCAAGGTCTGCTCGAGAAAGTCGAGGAGTTCCGGCGGAGCGGGCGACTGGCCGAACTCGAGCGCCTACGCGCGACCTTCCCCCCCGGCGTGCTCGACATGTTGCGCGTGCAGGGCCTGGGCCCCAAGAAGGTCAAACTGCTCTACGAAGAACTGCGGATCACCGGCCTTGACGGCCTGGAGCGAGCCTGTCGGAAGGGCCGGCTGCTCAAGGTGAAAGGGTTCGGCGAGAAGAGCCAGGCCAACATCCTGCAGGGGATCGCCTTCCTGCGTCAGTTCCAGGGGCAGTTCCGGTTCGCCGAAGCGGAGGAGCATGCCCGCCGGCTGGTTTCGTTTCTGCGAGAGCGACTGGGTCCCGATCTTCCCCTGGAGGTGGCCGGCAGCCTGCGCCGCCGC
>CALLCO010000096.1 GCA_937998695.1 Candidatus Ozemibacteraceae bacterium | reverse complement strand
CCAAGATCTGTCGCCGGATCACCTCGATGGACAGCCGTTTTCCCTCGTCCATCTGTGCCATCACGACGCCGGGATGGCGAGCCCGCCAGTTTCGCTCCCGCTGCCGTCGGCGGTTCCTCTCGGCAGAATGCGGGTGCTCCTGCCGATACTTCCCCCAGTATTCAGGATGTGCCTCTCGCCATCTCCGCTGAGCGGCGGCTTGGTTCTCCTTGTATTCGGGATCATCACGAAGCTTGGCATGTTGCCACTTCCGCCGTCGTTGCTGCCGACAGCTTTTCCGCCCGCAGTCCTTCTGTCGGGAGGCATGCCGCGAAGGAGTGAACCGGGATCCACATTGTTCGCAGACCTTTTCCATAACCATCCATCAATCCCATCAGGATCACCGTGCCAAACAGGCACGGCAATGCTCCCTCTCGGGTCTCCCGAGAGAGGACCACCTTCAAGGTGTCGGAATCAGGGGATGGAACGGTCAGCAGCGGGGCGCAACGAATCAGGCAAAACCGCAATGATCGGTGCAGGCGATCAGACGCCCGGCTGACAAGGGGCAATTCAGGGTGGGAAGGGACGCAGGCCGGACCAACCCTCCGAGGACGGAGGCACCTCGGGGAAGTTAAATTTCCGGGACCAGACCGGTGATTACGAAATGGGACCACCGGCGGTGAAGTTCCTGCCCAGGGACGGCTTGGGGCGGGATTTTTCTCCCCGCCGGAACCCCCGGGTTTCAGGAATTCCATGACAAGGACCGGATCTTTTCGAAGGTCAAGCTTCCTGCGACGAGCGTTTCTTGGCACGGGAGGGGCGATAGGGAAAGTGCCCTGCCTTGTCCACAAGCCCTGCGGTGGCGGCCCCGGAAGCCAGGAGAGTCGGGGGCCAACCCGGAAAGCGCGGATGTCACCGACGAAGGGGGGGGAACGACCGCCGACAGTGGCCGGCGGTGGCCGGCAGTGGTCGGCGGTGGCCGGCAGTGGTCGGCAGTGGCCGGCAGTGGCCGGCAGTGGCCGGCGGGCGCCGGCGGGCGCTGGCGGCCGACCAGGCCCGCCCTTCAGGGCCATTGCCAACAATTTCCGGCTGGGCAAGCCAAGGGCCAATATTCGAGGACCGCTGGGGGGATGCCCTCGAGCAGTCGAGGTCCACGAGCGAGGGTCCTGGGGCCGCCCCAACGGTTGGCCGGTCACCGCGAAAGTGAGGTAGAGTGATGGAAGCAACATCGACCAGGAGAGAACCCATGATCGAGATCGATGGTTCGCAGGGGGAAGGTGGGGGCCAGATCCTCCGCACGGCTCTGGCCCTGTCCGTCTGCACGGGACAGCCGTTCCGCATGACCGCCATCCGGGCCAAGCGCCGCCGCGCCGGCCTGCTGCGCCAGCACCTGACGGCGGTCGAGGCGGCGCGCCAGATCAGCGGCGCGACCGTGCACGGGGCGGAGATCGCCAGTGCCGTCCTCGAGTTCGTACCCGGCCCGGTCCAGGCGGGGACCTACCGGTTCGCGGTAGGAACGGCCGGCAGCGCGACGCTCGTTCTGCAGACCGTGCTGCCGCCCCTCCTCCTGGCCGGCGGCCCGTCGCACCTGACCCTCGAGGGCGGCACCCACAACGCCGGGGCGCCGCCCTTCCAGTTCGTGCAGCAGGCCTTCCTGCCCTGCCTGGCGCGGATGGGGGCCACCTGCCGGGCCGAGCTGGCCAGCTGGGGGTTCTTCCCGGCCGGGGGCGGACGGTTCACCGTCGAGATCGCGCCGCCCGCCGGGGCGCTGCTTCCCCTCGAGCTGACCGAGCGCGGCGACCTGACCGGAGCCGAGGTGCTGGCCGCCGTCTCGCAGGTCCCCTTGGAGGTGGCCGACGACGAGGCGAAGCTGATCGTGCGACAGGCCCGCTTCCCGGTGGGGAAGGCCCGCGCCGAAGAAGTCCCTTCCCCCGGCCCCGGCAACGTGGCGATGCTGACGGCGACCTTCGCCCACGCCACCACCGTCTTCACCGGCTTCGGCCAGCTCGGGGTCTCCCGCCAGAAGGTGGCCCACGAGGTGGCCCAGGCTGCCAACCGCTTCTCCGCTTCCGGGGCGGCGGTCGATGAGCACCTCGCCGACCAGCTCCTGGTGCCCCTGGCCCTGGCCGGTGGCGGCGCCTTCACCACCCTCGAACCGACCCCGCACACCCGCACCAACACCGATATCATCCGGCGGTTCCTGCCCGTCGCCATCGACTGGCGCGATGACGGCCGCGGTCTCTGGACCGTCGCCGTCCGCCGCCCCGCCTGACCCCGCACGCGTCGCCGTGCCGGACCGACTGCCCGACCGGTCACACCGGTTGGTCGCCGAGGAGAACGACCATGGAATGGATCAAGGACAAGCGCAGCATCTCGGCCGAGGCCCGCGTGCCGATCAAGTCGTGGTGCCCCGACCCCGAGCCCGACGCCCTCGCCCAGGCGGCCAATCTCGCCGCCCATCCCGAGGTCGAGGGGCATGTCGCCCTGATGCCCGACTGCCACGTCGGCTACGGCATGCCGATCGGCGGCGTCATCGCCTGCCCCAGGGCGGTCATTCCCAACGCGGTCGGCGTCGACATCGGCTGCGGCATGGGGGCCGTACGCACCTCGCTGACGGCCGAAGCGGTCGCCGACCGCACCCGCCTGCGGGCCATCCTCGAGGACATCAAGCGCCGCGTCCCGGTCGGCGAGGGCAACAGCCACCGCTCGCGACAAGACTGGAAAGGCTTCGAGGCTTACCTCGACGCCCTCGACGGCGAGACTCCGGGCTGGCTGGGCGGGCACGGCCTCGATCACGACCGCAAGAACCTCGGCACCCTCGGCGGCGGCAACCACTTCATCGAGCTGCAGGCCGACACCGAGGGCACCCTCTGGATCATGCTCCACAGCGGCTCGCGCAACCTCGGCTACCGGGTCGCCAGCCACTACCACAAGCTGGCGCAGGCCCTCAACCAGCGCTGGCACAGCCAGCTGCCCGCCGCCGACCTCGCCTTCCTGCCCATCGACTGCGAAGACGGCCAGGACTACCTGCGCGACATGCAGTTCGCCCTCGCCTACGCCGCCGAGAACCGGCGCCGCATGCTGGCCGCCGTCAAGGAGGCGTTGGCCGATCACCTGCCCGGCATCGCCTTCGTCGAGGCGATCAACATCCATCACAATTACGCCGCGCGCGAGGAACACTTCGGCCGGCCGGTCTGGGTGCATCGCAAAGGGGCCACCGCCGCCCGGCGCGGCGAACTGGGCATCATCCCCGGCAGCATGGGAACCAGCTCGTACATCGTGCGCGGGCGCGGCAACCCCGACTCGTTCGCCTCGTGCTCGCACGGCGCCGGCCGCACCATGGGCCGTGCCGAGGCCAGTCGCCGCCTGACCCTCGAGGAATGCGACCGCGCCATGGAGGGCATCGTCTTCGACCGCTGGCACAAGGGCGGCGGCGGCAAGCGCCGCCAGGGCGCCTTCGACTTCGGCGAGGCCCCCCAGGCCTACAAGGACATCGACCGGGTCATCGCCCAGCAGCTCGACCTGATCGAGCCGCTGGTCAAGCTGCGACCGCTCGGCGTCATCAAG
The DNA here is from genome assembly GCA_937998695.1 of Candidatus Ozemibacteraceae bacterium. Lineage (GTDB taxonomy): Bacteria > Muiribacteriota > Ozemobacteria > Ozemobacterales > Ozemobacteraceae > Ozemobacter. Next base: position 1,225 of record CALLCO010000096.1, on the reverse strand, counting down.
GGGTGAGCCGAAGGCAGGCCTGAGCGGCGCAGGCGACAGCCTGCGGCGGTTCGTTCGCCATCCCCAGACCACGTAGTATGACAACCGTCGTTTGCCAAGCCCTGGGGCGAAGTTCGCCTCCATACACCATTCCGCAGGCTCGGATCGATGGTCTCAGGTTCATGGGTGTCTTCCGTCGAAACCGGCCCCAGGGTGGATGTTTCACCCATGGGAGTCATCTCACCCCTCGGGAAACCTCTTCTCGCAGAATTCTGATTGACACTGAGGCGCCAGGTTGAATGGGGCATTCTTTTCGCAGTATCATTAGCGTCACAGAGCCACAACGATGGATCTTCCCTTTCCGACCCTTGCCATTCACCTGGAGTCCTGGTTGAGCGAACCGGGCCCGCTGGCCGAGCGGCCAGGGTTGACGGCCGTTCGGCGGTTGCTGAACGAACAGCGGGACCGTCTGATCAGCGGCTGGAGCCGAACCATCGAGGGGTGGCCCACCCGGACCCGCCTCGGCTTCGGGGTGGCCTGTCTCCTGGTCGATGATCCGCTGGCGGAAACCCTTTCCCTGGCCAGCATCCTCGCCACCACCCCGCCCGAGCGCCTCGGTGAGGCGCAAGCCTTTTTCGAGGGATTCGGAACGGCCGTCAGCACGCCATGGTTGCGCCAGGCCCTCACACAGTCCGGGCCAGGCGCGGAATTGGCGGCCTGGATGCTGGCCGAGGCCAGTGCCTCCCTTCCCCTCGCCGATCTGTCCCCCATCGTCACCGCCCGCCTCTGGACGGCGGAAGGCCGGCGCAATCTTTTGTGCCTGGTCCCGATGGTCCTTCGCGACGAGGCCGTCCGCCACCTCCAGGATCTTCGTCCGACTTTGCCCCCCGACCTGGAGGCCCAAATTACAGACCTGATCGGTCTCCTCGGCATGTCCGCCCAGCTCCACCCGGTAAAACCCTCTCCTCCGGGTTCCGTTCCGCCGGCGCCGGCGCCGGCCGCGCCATCTCCTGAGGCAGAGCCGAGTCCAACCTCCGTGGCCGACGGGGGTTCGCCAGCGACAACGCCCCCCCCCACCCAGGCTGATCCAGCCGAAGGGGAAGCGGCGGCAGCTCTTCCCCCCGTAAGCCGGTCTCCAGCCACCCCCGAGCTCGCGCCCTCTTCCATGGCGGAAGAGACGTCCCCTGCCCCCGCCGAACCTGATGCCCCACCGGCGCCCGCCGCTCCCCCCCCTCAGGGGATTACC
>CALLCO010000095.1 GCA_937998695.1 Candidatus Ozemibacteraceae bacterium | reverse complement strand
GCAACGCTCCGGTCTTGAACCCCAAGACCCAGCGGTGGCATGATCCTGTGACCGGTCGCATGGTGGCGGCTCCAACGGGAGCCACCCCCGCCGGCACCACTTCCGGGGGCACCACCTCGGGTGGCGCCACTTCTGGTGGTTCGGCCCAATCCGGAGGCACGACTGGGGTTGACTCCAGCGTGGGGGCCCAGGTTTCCGGTGGTTCCACCACGAATGGCAACGCTCCGGTCTTGAACCCCAAGACCCAGCGGTGGCATGATCCTGTGACCGGTCGCATGGTGGCGGCTCCAACGGGGGCCACCCCCGCCGGAACGGCCCAGTCGGGGGGCACCGGCCAGACGGGTGGTGCCAGCCAATCGGGTGGTACCAATCCATCAGGTAGCACCTCCCAGGCCGGTGGCACCACTTCCGGTGGAGCCACCCAGGGCGGGACCGGGGTGGACTCCTCGGTTGTGAGCGGTGGCACTTCCGCGGTTTCCGACAATGGTCTGGTCTGGAATCCCAAGACCCAGCGGTGGCATGATCCCGTCACCGGGCGGATCGCCAAGGGCGGTCCCGGCCCCATCGATCAATCTGCTGGTGGTGCCCAAAGCGGTCAAAGCGGTCAGAGTGGCCAGGGTGGCCAGGGTGGTCAGGTGGGCGATCCTGCGCTGCCGCCTGATGGCGACCCGGTCCTTCCCCCTGATGACGGTGGCGTTCCTCCCGCGGGGAATGACGGTTCGGTTCCTCCCACCGATGGCAGTCAAGGTGGCCAGTTGGGGCAGCCGGGGGAATCCGGCCAGTCGGGGCAGCCGGGGCAGGCCGGCCAAGCCGGGCAAACCGGCCAAGCCGGGCAAACCGGCCCCGGGTTCAAGGAGACCGTCGGCAACAAGTTCCGGGCCGGGTATGAAGCCGGGAAGGCCATGACCAACCAGGGCTTCGACAATGTCAAAACCAGCCTCAAATCCGGGTTCAGCCCGAAGAACCTGCTGGTCACCGCCGGGATCACCATCGGTGTCGATTTGGCGACCCAGATCATGCGTGGCGAAAAGCCCAGTGCCAAAAAAGCCCTCAAAACGGTCTGTTCGGCCGAGTTCGCCGGCGGCGTGGTCGGTTCGGTGACCGGCGCGGCGGCGGGTTCCTTCTTCGTGCCCTTCCTGAGCGCCGTCCCGGTGGTCGGCGGGGTGCTTGCCGCCCTGGCTCCCACCTTCGGCTCGATCGTCGGTGGTTCGATGGGTGCTTATCTTGCGGGCGATCTAAAGAACGGCAAATTCTCCATCCGCGAAGCCTTCAAGCGCATTGACTGGATCGGTGTCACCGGGCAGACGATTGGTTCGACCCTCGGTGCCACGCTCGGCTCGGCCCTCGGCCCCATCGGGACCATTCTTGGCGGTATCGTGGGCGGCTACGTCGGCAACTGGGCGGCCCACAAGATCGCAGGGCTGTTCGGCAAGGACAAAGGCCCCGTCGGTACCACGGTTTCGATGCCCACGGGCAGCAATCCGCTGGGCGGGTACACCGGCGGGTCGGTTACCATCGGGAACCCCACCGGGACCACGACCTCCGGTTCCGCGGGCGATCCGGTCATTGTGATCGGTGGCGATGCAGAACCGGTCGGAACGTATGCCTCCGAAGTCCAGTTGGCCTACGCCCGGTATCAGGAACTCTACAGTCTCTACAAGGAAATGCTCGGCCAGGGTCGCCAGGAAGATGCCCTGAAGGTGGCCGCCGAGATGAACAAAGCCAAGGCCGAATACGATCGGCTGCGGGCCCAATCCGGAAAATAGATCGACCTATCTGCGAAGCGCGCCCGGGGGAAACCCCGGGTTTTTTTTTACGAACCGTACGGAGGCTAACACTCTCTCCCTCTTGTACCCCATCCCAGGAGGGTTAATCCTTGAGGGAAAGGAGGGTTCTATGCGCTACGAATGGCCTATTGATACAGATTTCCACCAGATCGTGCTGACCCCTAGGACGGAGGAATGCTCCGCTTGCTTCCGGCGTCTCAGTAGTTGTGACCACCGGTTTCACCGGTTCTTCACGTTTCATTTGATCCTGGGTGACTTCTGCTGCCACGATCATCTGGTGGGTATTGGCTACCGCCTGAGCGTTATACCCTTGAACATACCCCTTGCCGTTCTTCATGATCCGGCTCTCGGGGTCGGTCGAGCCTGTTGCATGAATCAGTTTTTTTGCTCGTCTTGTACATAGCGCCCCTGATCCGGTCGGCATCTCCGAATGGACGGTACATGAAAATGTGCTGTTTGGGGCATTTGTGCAACAGGCTCATCCGAAATGGAAAAGCAACGGAAGAATGAAGAACAGGAGGGAACGCAAAGTTTTGGTTGCCGGCCTAATGATTGGAATGGAAAACCGTACTTTCATCGAGATTATCCCCTTGGCAGTTTGGTTGCCAGAAGATGCTTAAGACCTGTAATGAGGGGTTTCATTTCGGAATCTGAAAGTTCCCCGCCCTTTGCGACCACTCGAGAAACGTCGATAGATCGGACTTGATCGAGGAGGGCAATAGAATCATTTTGGATTCCGCCAGATCCTGCATGGATCTTTGGATACAGCAATGGGGACCCTTCCGACCATTTGGCGTTCCTGTCTGTCGTCAGAGGAACGATGATGAGCATTGGATAGCGAGGCTTCCCAATCTTGGCTGGAACCCCGACCACGACCACCGGTCGGACCCCCTCCTGTTCGTGACCGCCTGGCACGCGTTTCTCAAGGTTTACCCGAAGGATCCAGCCAACGGCTGCGTTCATCGGTCATGAACCTCTTCAAAGGCCTGGGTACGCGGGTTCCAACGAATGGGGATGCTGTTCTCCTCGAAGGATTTAAGATACTTTTTGAGATCCTTGGGGGGAACGTCTTTTTCAATGTCCGCCAGGGTTTCGAGAAGATCGTGGCAACCGCTGTCGATCCATTCGGTATCCTCTGGGGTCATTGGCTCCTCGGCGGTGGCCTCACGACGAGCCTCTTTGATGGCGCGGCGGATCGCTTGCACCACGAAATCCTTGATTTGAACGCCAAGGTTGGCAGCGACCGTCTTCATTCTTCGGTGAAGGTCCGAGTCTAGAGGGATGTTGATGCGCTTGATCGCCCGTTCCATGGAAAAACCTCCTTGCCGAGTGTTTGTTACAGTTTACCGGAAATAATGTTTATAAGCAAGGTTCGTTGCTCGGTTCTTAAGGTCCTTGTTCGAAAGGATCCGCGTAACGTGGATCAAACTGGGAGAGACGTGGCACAGGACGATTCACCACTTCAATGCTGATCATCAGAGGATCCTCGACCTCATAGGCCTTCCGATGGCATACTTGGGAAAATGAACTTTGTGTACGGCAAAACTCGGGAAAGTGCGTTCGAGGGCTTTCTCCCTTCGACGACAAAGGAGGGGGTGATACCCCCCCCCCGTACGGGGAGTTGGGGCAACAGCCTCAATTGCTTGCAATTTTGACATTCCAGGTGTATCCCATGAAGGGCGGCTTCATACTCCCGCAACAAACCGCTTCGTAATTCGGATAGGTGAGCTTTCGCTGCACATCGGCCTAGCTCTGGAACGGTCTGCTGGTGAGCGGTACGTGAGTACGTGGTTATTCCTGGTGATCCTGCAACAGACTCTGTCGCGAAAAATTGGTGAACCATGAAAGAAAACTGGCTTTTGGAAGACCTCCGACAAGTTATCCGAGACCGTCAGTTCGAGGCGGTCAAAGAGTTTTGCGAAGACAACCCCCCTCCGGTGTGCGCTGAGATCCTGGGAGGCCTTGACCCCGCCGAAACCTTGGAGGTTCTTCGGCATCTCAACAAGGCCGATCGGGTCGCCATCTTCGGCTATCTCGATTCCGACCATCAAGTCGCTCTCGCCCGGCTTGCACCCCGGAAGGAGATGGCGGAGATCCTGACCGAGATGCCTGCCGATGACCGCGTCGATTTGCTCAAGGACATGAGTCGGGAAATGCGCGAGGCGATTCTTCCTGCCATCGCCCAAGCCGAGCGCGAAGACATTCGGCGGTTGTTCGCCCACCGCGAAGGATCTGCCGGATCGGTCATGACATCCGAGTATGCTACCGTCCGCGCCGATCAAACCGTCGCCGATGCGATCGCCAATCTTCGGCTGGAAGCCCCGAACAAGGAGACAATCTACGTGGCCTTCGTGGTCGATGAAACCCGGCATCTCCTGGGGGTCATCACTCTGAAGGATCTTATTCTGGCCTCTCCGTCAGAACTCGTCCGGAATATCATGGAGACCGAAACGGTCTACTGCCGGGTCAACGATGATCAGGAAGACGCTGCGCGCAAGATTCAAAAGTACGATTTGATCGCCTTGCCCGTATTGGACGAAAATGACGCTCTCGTGGGAATCATCACGCACGACGATGCCATCGACGTTCTGTCGCAGGAGCATACCGAGGACATGGAAAAATTCATGGCGATCGCCGGCAACCATGAGGTCGGTGTCTACCTAAAAACCTCCCCATGGGTGCATTTCAAGAACCGTGCCACCTGGATCGTCGGTCTCGCCGCCCTTGGACTTGTTTCCGGATCCATCATTCATTCGTTTGAGAACGTTCTCAACAGTTTTATGATTTTGGCTCTCTATATGCCTATGGTCGCGGATACCGGAGGGAATGTCGGGAGCCAGTCAGCTACGGTCATTGTGCGGGCCCTCGCTGTCCGGGAGGTCTCCTTCAAAGACATTTGGAAGATTCTGGGGAAGGAATTCCAGATCGCGCTCCTGCTGAGTTTGGTTTTGGGGGGGCTATCATGGGGTAAGGTGATGTACCTCTCTCAAAATACGGTGATTCCGGCAGGTTTTTCCCTGAGCCAAATTGGGTTTGCTATCGCTCTTGCTCTCAGTTTCCAGGTCGTTACCGCGACGCTGATCGGCGCCCTCCTTCCCCTCATAGCTGTGCGGTTGAACCGTGACCCGGCCGTCATCGCCAGTCCCGCACTTACGACAATCGTCGATATCACCGGACTACTCCTCTACTTCGTAACCGCCAAGATCCTTCTGGGACTGTAAACCTGCGGCGATCGTGCGCCGCGGCGAACCACCGAGGAGTAATGGCGTTTCGCTGCCAGGCTCCACGATGCCTGAGAGCCTCGGTTGAGGGCGCCAGCGGGGCAGGCGGCAACCTCAGGATCCCATGGGGACGGGATCGCGGCGGATGAGCAGGAGCGTGACGTCGTCGGGGAAGGGGCCGGGACCCTGATGGTCGCGCAGGGCGGCTTCCATGGCGGCGAGAGCGTCGGTGAGTGATCGCCCTTCCCGCATCAGGCGTTCGAACAAAGCGTAGAATCTTGGGTAAGTGAAGGGCTGCCCGAGGGGGTCGGGGCATTCCACCATGCCGTCGGAGTAGAGCAACAGGGCGTCGCCGGGCCCGAGCAGTCCGACCTGGGGTGCCGCCTTGCGGATTTTGCGGGCCCCGAGGGGCATCGAGGGAAGCGGCAGTTCGACCACGGTGCGGGTCTGTGCCCGGTAGATCAGCGGGTAGGGGTGGCCGGCGTTTTCGGCGAGGAATTCCCCAGTATCGGGGTCGAGGGCGACGTAGGTGAGGGTCATGAACTTCTGGCGGGGCTTCAATTCTCGGTAGAAGAGGCGGTTGAGCTGGTCCATGACCTGGCTGGGGACGGTCCAGCCGGTGAGGTACTGGTAGTCGACGGTGGCCTTGGCCATGGCCATGGCGAGGGCGGCCGAGATGCCGTGGCCGGTGACGTCGCCTAGGATCAGGGCCCAGCGGCCATCGCCGAGGGCGAAGACGTCGTGATAGTCGCCAGCCAAATCGGTGGCGGGAATGCGATGGCAGGCGATGCCCCAGCCGGGGGGAGCGGGCGGGTCGGTGGGGAGCAGGCTCTCTTGGACAATGCGTCCGTATTCGAGTTCCTTGAGTTCGCCCAGGAGGGTGTTGAAGGCGTCGGCGAGCAGGCCGAACTCGTCCGGGCGGCGGCGCGGGATGCGGAACGCGGCATCGCGCTGGCGGATGGCCGCGATGCCCTCTCCGAGGTCGGCGATGGGCTGCATGAAGAACGACGAGATCAGGGTAGCGCCCAGGAACGAGACGAGGAGGGCGAGCAGGCTGGTGACGACCAGGCGCCAGCGGATGGGGGCGAGGGTGGCCAGGCGGGAAGCGACCGGCACGAGGTCGGCCAACACGAACATGCCGAGGGTGACCTCGGGCTTGAGGGTGACCCAGAACCGGCCGGGAGGCAGGTCGAGCTCGCGGAAGAGGACGCGGCCGGTCTCTTGGCTACGGGCGGCGGCGCGCAGGAGGGGCAGCCAGCCGGCTCCCTGCACCCGGGGGCGGGTCCGGAAGTTGGCGGATTCGAAGCCGACCTCGATGGCGAGGCGGGTGGGCGGTACGCCGGGAGGGGTGGTCAGGCCGAAGGCTTGCCGGATGTACCCTTCGTAGACCCACTCGAGCTGATGGGTGACGGCGAGGAAGCAGGGGCCGGTGGCGAGTTCTGGGTAGGTGTCCCAGTACCACAGGGCCGGGTTGGTGCCCATACGGAAGGTCAGGACGGTCTTGGGCTGGCGCAGCACGGCCGAGAGGCCGACATCGTCGCGGGAGAGGAACCCTTCGGCCATGACTTCCTCGGCCGAGACCTTGTCAGCGGCTTGGCCCAGACGGTTGGGGGCTTGGCGCCGGATGGCGGCGCGGCTGAACAGGTCGGTGGCCTGGGTGACGCCGTGAATCTCGCGGTCGTCGGTGGTGAACAGGGTGGCGCCGAGCGGATCGCGGATCTCGAAGCGCTGGAGGGCGTTGGAGCGGACGAGCCGGTCGATGACGCGGGCGAGGGGCTGGAGCTGCAGGTTCTGGACGAGAGGGGAATTCCGGAGAGTGACCACTACCCGACGGAAGGCCTCGATGTGCGAGTCGTACCCCTGTTCGGCTTGGGAGAGGCGGGCCAGGCCGGCGCGGCCGGCTTCGGCGACAAGGAGTTCGCGACGGTCCATGAGGCCGATGGAGCCGAGGAGGATGGCGATGCCGAGGGGCAGGATCGTGGCCATGGCGAACAGCAGGCCGAGCCGGAAGCGAATGCCGAGGCCTTCGAGCTGGTCGGTCACGGCATGGCCCCAAGCCGAGCCGGTCTGGGAAAGGGCGAACAAGGCGAAACAGAGGGCGGCCAGCAGATACCCGAGCGTGACGAGGAGGCCGGCCCGGCCGCCGATTGGGGAGTTGGGAAGGGGCAGGGCGGCGCACCAGACGATCCCTTCGCGGTTCTGGCAGAAGATCCATTCCAGGCCGTCGTGCTGAATCTGGGGGCGGCCTTCCTCGAGGGTGCGCTGCAAGGCAAAGCGCATGCGATTCTCGTCGGTGCCGGCCGGAGGAAACCAGAGGTTTTCGCCGGGCACGGCGGCGCCCAAAGCCGGTGAGATTTCGCGCCGGACGAGCGGGAAGCGGGTGGGGAAGGGGGGCAGGCGGGGCAGGATGAAGAAGACGCCCCAGCCGTCGGCGAACTCCTGGATGAGGTAGGCGCCCCGACTGTCGCCGCGGGTGAACCGGCGCAGTTTGCCTTTGAACCGGAGGAGCAGCTCGAGGCGGTTGCCGGGACCGAAGATGTCGAGGAGAGCCTGGTTGTGCCGGCGCTGGGCCTGGGTGAAGGCATTTCCGGTCAGGGCGAGGTCGTGGAGGAGGGCGGCGAAGGTCGGGCGGTGGCCCGCTTCGGCAGGGAAAGTGCGCACGAGGTCGCGGTGGCGGTAGACGTAGGCGGTGCAGGGCATGCCCCAGCGAGAGCCCAGGCGCAGGAAGGCCCTCTGCACGAGAGGATGGTCGGCGCCATGGGTGCGGACCAGACGAGTGAAGGAGTTGAGCCGCTTGAGCACATACCAGGGTGCCGCGGACTGGGCGACGCCCTGGTCGAGGAGGCGTTCGAGGCTGGTCTGCCGTTCCTGGACGGCATGTTCGGTGAACCGGCCGAGGGTGTGGGTCCCGATGATGGAGAGCAGCAGGAGGGGGATGCCGAGGAACAGGAGGGTGAGGCGGCCGAACCCGGAGCGGAAGGCGGGGGCGGACGTGGTCATGGGTGGCCTCCGGGCCGGTGGGTCGGGTCGGGGGTCGGGGTGCCTGGGGTGCCGGTTGGGCCGGGAACGGGGGTGACGGGGGCGGCAGCGGGGCCGCTGGCGGCCACGCCGGCGTGGCGGACGATGGCGAACGTGGTCAGGTCGTCTTCGTGGTGTCCGCCGCACCACTTGCGGTGGCGGGCGAGAAGGGCATCGAGCCAGGCGCGGGCGTCGGGCTGGGTTTCGAGCCGGGCCCATTCGCTGACCCGTTCGTAGCCCACCATCTCGCCATTGGGATCGCGGGCTTCGATGAACCCGTCGGTCAGGCAGAGAAGGCGGTCGCCGGGGTAGAAGGGCAGGCGGAGGGTGGCGGGTTCCTCGCGGTTGGTGCCGATGCCGAGCGGGTAGGACGGGGAGCCGATCCAGGTGGCGGCGCCGGTGGCCCGCAGCAGGAGCGGATAGACGTGGCCGCGCACGACGAGATCGACCTGCTGGGCCTGGGGATCGAGGATGCCGCAGATGACGCCCATGAACAGGCGGGAGCCGTGCCGGCGGCGGAGCATGCGGTCGATGTCGGTGGTGAGCGAGTCGGGATAGAGCGATTGGCCCTGGCTCCAGTGGAAGGTGATGGCGCGGGAGAAGGCCATCAGCAGGGCCGAACCGACGCCGTGCCCGGTGATGTCGCCGATCAGGAAGACAATGCGGTCGCCGGCCAGGGCAAAACAGTCAAGGCAGTCGCCGCCGAGGTCGGAGGCGGTTTCCAACCCGCCGGCGATCGAGTAGCCCGGCGGCTGGGGGAAGGTCTGGGGGACGAGACCTTCTTGGACGCTGCGGGCGAGCTGCAGATCTTTGGAATCGGCCATCATGTCGTTGAACGCGCAGAACAGACGGGCCATCTCGTCCTGGCCGGCCACGGGCAGGCGAAACTCGAAATCACGGCGGGCGAGGGCGTCGACCCCCTCTCCGAGAAATCGGAGGGGGGCGAGGAACAGGCGGGAGATGCCGAACGCCATGAGTCCGACGAGGCCGAGGAAGAAAACGCCGCCGAGCAGGATCTTCGACCAGACGGTGCCGATACGTTCCCGGAGGAGGTCGTCGGGGTAGTAGGCGACCAAACTGTGGTCGGCCAGTTCGGGGCAGGGGATGGCGACGGCGAACCCGCTGTGGCCGGCGCGTTCGATCCGGCGGCTGGCGGGACGTCCGGTCAGCCAGCTGACGAGGGCAAGGTGGTTGATCTCGTCGCGGAGCGGGGTCGGGGGCGGCAGGGTCCAGCGCAAGTTGTGGACGGCGAGGGCGTAGAAGCGGTGCCAGACCCCGTCGTAGGTGAGGCGCCGCGAATGGCGTTGGCGCAGGTAGGTGGCGACCGCTTTCGACAGGGAGACGATGACATCGATATAGGCCACCGGCCCGACTTCGGGGGGAGGCACCTGGAAGAAATACAGGAAGCGGGCGGTTCCCATCTGCATGGTCTGCAGGCGGCCGGGGTAGTTGAGGATTGTCGAGAAGCCCATGTCGTCGCGGCGGACCATGTCGTCGGCGAAGACGTTGGCGGTGTAGGACGCTTCCCCCAAGCGTTCAGGGTGATAGCGTTCGATGGCGCGCCGGGCCATGGCCCGGACCATGACCTCGCGGTCGCTGCTGGCGCCCGGATCGGAAGAAAACAGGACCCGCGAGCCGGCATCGCGGATCTGGAGAATGTCGACGAGGTGGCGGCGGCGGAGGCGTTCGGTCAGGGTGCGCCAGCCGCCCTCGTTGCCCAGCAGGGAGGGATCGGCGGTGGTTCGACGAATGAACTGGGCGCAGGAAGCGACGAACCCGTCGAACTCCTGGACGACATTGCGGATGGCCTCATCCTGCACGGCCTGGATGCGGGTGCCTAGGACGTCTTGGTAGACCTGGACGACGTCGAGGGAGCCGATGACGAGGCCGAACAGGGGAATGAGGGCGGCGGCCAGGAAGAGGCCGAGCAGGATCCGGCGCAGGGTGAAGGCGGCGCCCAGGCCGAAGCTCAGCAGCGCCCCCAGCACGACCGCCAGCCCCGCTCCCGCCCCCAGGCGGACCAGGTGACGGACCAGCCGCAGCGGCTCGGGGGGCTGGTCGAAAGCGGCATACACCAGGCGTCCCGAGGTGGTTTCCAGAAACGACCACCACCCGCCTTCCCAGAGTCCTTCCTGCCGGTTGTCCGCCTGGAAGGCACGCCAGACCCGGCGGGCGTCGGGATCTGGGGCCACGCCGTTGCGCAGCCAGGTATCGGTATCGCGCCGACCGAGGCCGGCAACAAGGGGCGTAATGCCTTCCCCGGGCGACTTGGACAGTCGGTGGAAGGTCGCTTCGGGCGAGGGGATGACCGGGCAGTGGACGAGGACGCCGCCGGATTTCCAGGACTGCCAGAGCAGGACCCCCCGCTCCGTTTTCTGAAATGTGTCGATGGCCAACCCTCGGTCCCGGCGCAGGAGGGCGAGATCCTTGCCGAAGCCGAACACGAACGGGATCTTCTTGTCGAGTTTCTGACGCAGGTCGGCGAATTCGGTCTCGGAGGTCGTGATGAGACCTCGTTGCAGTTGCTTCATCAACCACAGGTTGGGGGCGTTGGTGGGCGCGGCGCCCAGCAGTTCGCCGGTGGAATCGTAGGCGAAGACCAGGATCTCGAGGCCCCAGGCCTCGGCTAGCTTTTTGACCTCGCTGCCGAGGGCGGGGAAATCTTTGCGGGTCCATGGGCGGAAGAACGGCTGCAGCCGTTCGAGCGTGTAGAGCTGGGGCTCCGAGCGGACGGCCAGTCTCTCGACGACCTTTCGGCACCGTGCCGCGAACGCTTTGCGATCGTTGTCCAGGCGGGAGCCCAGCCATGAGTCGATGCCCAGAACCAGGGTGGCGGCCAGCACCACGACCTGCAGGGAGACGTTCAGGGTCTCGCGCCAGGTTCCGGTGGTCGGGGTATGGCTGTCCGGGGCGACCATGGGATGAATGATACCCTAATTTCCGCGGGAAGGGGGATTGCAGGAATGGGTCGGCCCTGAATGCATTCTCAGACCCATTCGCCCGAGCCAGGGCGCTCGCTCCGGATTTTGGGAACATCAGAATTCCCGGAACCGGTCGACGGCCCTTGCGGATTCCAGATCTGCGCACCGCTCGCAGAGGCGTTGACCGGTGATTGGGAACCGTTTGGTGCGGGTGCCGGGGGCAGAAGATTGACAAGGCGGGGAACCGTTCCTAGAATGGGCGGAAACATCCCATTGCGAAAGGATGAGCAAGATGGCCACCATTCGACCGTTCCGTGGTTTGCGCGCGCCCAAGGAGATCGCCCCCCAGTTGGCGGCGCTTCCTTATGATGTTCTCAACAGCGAGGAAGCCCGCGTCATGGCGCAGGGGAATCCGTATTCCTTCCTGCACGTGACCAAGCCCGAGATCGACCTCGATCCCAAGATCGACCTCTACGACCCGAAGGTCTACGCCAAGGCCAAGGAGAACTTCGCGGCCTTCCGGCAGAAGGGGTGGCTGGTGCACGACCCCGACAACTGGCTGTACATCTACCGCCAGGTCATGGATGGCCGCGCCCAGACCGGGCTGATGGCCTGTTGCTCGGCCGAGGAATACTGGAACGACACCATCAAAAAACACGAGTTGACCCGCAAGGACAAGGAAGAAGACCGTCTCAAGCACGTCGACGTGATCAACGCCAACGCCGGGCCGGTCTTCCTCACCTACAAGGCCCGCGCCGAGATCGATGCGATGGTCGACCAGATCACGCGCGGCGCGCCCGAGTATGATTTCACCGCCCCCGACGGCATCCGGCACGTGCTTTGGGTGGTCAAGGATGCCGACTGGATCAAGAAGATGCAGGGCCTGTTCGCGCAGGTGCCGGTGCTGTACGTGGCGGACGGGCACCATCGTTCGGCCGCCGCCGCGCGCATCGCCAAGGTGCGGCGCGAGCAGAACCCCAAGCATACCGGCAACGAAGAGTACAACTTCTTCCTGGCGGTTTTGTTCCCCCACAATCAGCTCTCCATCATGGACTACAACCGCGCCGTCAAAGACCTGAACGGGCTGTCTCCCGAGCAGTTCCTGGCCAAGGTCGGTGAGAAGTTCACGGTGACGAAGACCTCCGAGAAGAAACCGAAGCAGGCTACCCATTTCGGAATGTACCTCGGCGGCCAGTGGTACGAACTGGCGGCCAAGCCCGGCACCTACGACGACCAGGACCCGGTGCAGCGGCTCGACGTGTCGATCCTGCAGAACAACCTGCTGGCGCCCATCCTGGGCATCGGTGACCCGCGTACCGACAAGCGTATCGACTTCATCGGCGGCATCCGCGGGGTCAAGGAACTGGAACGCGTGGTCGACGAGGGCACGTTCAAGGTCAGCTTCTCGATGTATCCGACCTCGATCGAACAGTTGATGGCCATCGCCGACGCTGGCCAGATCATGCCCCCCAAGTCGACCTGGTTCGAGCCGAAACTGCGTTCCGGGGTGGTCATCCACACCTTGGAAGACCTGCCGGCCTGAGAAATTGACCGGATGGACGGGGCCTGTTTCCGGAGCGCATCGGGAACAGGCCCCCCTTCATTCCCCTCGCGGGATGACAAAGGGAGCTCGCCGATCCTATCTTCTCCGCCGCTCCCCCTGATTGAGCGGGCTTGTCAGGCGGCCGGGAATCCTGCTATCGTGGTGCCGCCGCCACCCGGCGGGGCAAGACGAACCGATCCAAGATGAACGAGATGCACTGTCCAGCCTGTTGGGAACGCGTGGCCGAAGGGGCCACCGTCTGTTTCGCCTGCGGCACGACGATCCAGGTGCCGGAAGGCGCCGGCGCCCCTGAACCGACCGGAGGGGGCGATCCGGAGGCCGGGGAGATGGCCCAGAGGACACCAACGTCGCCACCGCCCGGGGCCGGTGACACAGGGTTTCCCGAAGCCGGGAAGACCGCCCCGACCGAGGCCGAGCGAAGGGCCGACCTCGCTCAGGCCGTCCACTGGTTCCGGGAGGCGATCGGTCGGGCCGCTCAGGAGGCGATCACCGAACTGGCGACGGTCGAAGCCCGTCTGCACGCGGCGCGGGCGCGGGCGGCGGAGCTTCGGGCGGAAGCGGGGCCATCGACGGAGAAGCAGGCATGAAGGTCCGGTTGGCGCGAGACCTGTTGGAGCCGCAGGCCTTTGGGGTGTCCCGGCGGGGGCGGCGGGTCGTTGCCCTCTGGTCTGATGCCCAGACCGTCGCCATGCACCGGGCGGCCGAGGTGCGCAGGGTGGAAGCCGCGCTCCAGGAGCTGGCAGGCCGGAAAGCCACCCTGGAGGCCACCCGCCGTCGCCTCGAAGAGGTGGCCCACCGCCTCAGTGGGAGCGGAGGAATCGAGGAAACACGGGAGCGACCCGAGGCGATGGTGGCCCGTCTGGATGAGTTCGTGCGGGCAGTCCTCGCCCCGGGGGACGGCGGTGGGGCGGCCATTCCCGGATTGGGTGCCCCTTCCGCGGAAATGCCTTCTATTCCCCCACTCGCGAAAGAAGGATCCGCTTCGACGGCAGAGACCGGGCCGGCAGGCCCGTCCGGATGGCAGACGCGGGTGCGCGGTGCCTTCCTGGCCGGCCGGTTCTATCTCGACCGGGCGGCGGGCCGGCCCACCGATGTGGCCGGGGTGGTCGGCCCTGCCGTGGCCGCCCTTCCCTTGAACGAGGAGACCCGTGATTTTTTCTGCGATGCCGCCCTGGCCTGTCTCGAGGCCGGGCACCCTGAGCCCGCCCGGGCCATCGCCCAGCGGTTCCGGCGTGCGGGATGGTCCGACTTTCGCGGGCTGGTGGCCCGGGGCGAACCGGGATGAGAGGCGTTCAGGGGCGAACCCTGCTGAGAGGAAGGACAAACCGGCATGAACCAGACCCTCTATACCCAGGCGGCCGGCCCGGTGACCGATCAGCACCTGTGGCGGGCCGAATGCGTGGGATGTGGCAAGACCTCCTTCACCCTGCCGCTCCGGCCGGGGACAACCCATGCGGTGGTCTGCCGAAGCTGCTCCGAGGTGACCCTGACCCGCATCGACCCGACGGGAGGCGTCCAGGTGGCACCCATCCAGCGCCAGGGCGGGCCCTTTCCCGACCTCCGGGGCCGATCGCCCTCCCCGGAGGAACCGCTGACGGCGGGGCGACGTGAGGCGACCCGCCCACCGGACTGGACGACCCTGGCATTCGAAATCGACTGCCTGACGTGCGGTCGTTCCACGTTCACCGCCGGCTACGGGAAGGAGCAGACCCACGGAATCACCTGCCATGCCTGCAAGCAGGTGACCTGCCTGAAAGTGCTGGGAGATGGCAGCCTGGCCATGCTTCCCTTGCCGGCCGTCTCGCCCGCGGCGAAACTGCTGGCCGAGGCCCTGCGGATGCCCGGGGCCAGCGGGGTCTCCTTGTGGGGCCTGGCCATGACCGCCGGCCTTGAGCGCGAGATCGTCACCTCGATCGGGTTGCGGCTCCGGTTGATCGGTCCGGGAACCTTCCGCATGGGGCACGAGGACGCGGCGGAATCCGCCCGGGTGGTGCACCCGGTGACGATCACCCGCCCCTTCTACATTGGGATGCACCCGGTCACCCAGGACCAGTTCGAGAAGGTGATGGGTGGCAACCCTTCGCGGTTCAAAGGGGCCAACCGCCCGGTCGAGCAGGTGGCCTGGGCCCATGCCGTGGAGTTCTGCAAGTTCCTGTCCGAGAGGGAGGGCAAGACCTTCCGGCTGCCGACCGAGGCCGAGTGGGAGTACGCGGCTCGGGCCGGCACCACCACCCTGTACCCGTGGGGCGACGACATCGATGCCGATGCGTGCTGGTTCAAGGACAACAGCGAGGGCCAGACGCACGAGGTCGGGGGGAAGCGACCCAACGGCTGGGGGTTGTACGACATGTGCGGGAATGTCTGGGAATGGTGCCAGGACCGCTATGGCGAGTATTCGGAAGAGCCGGCCGTCGATCCTGTCGGCCCGAAGAACGGCGAAAACCGGGTCATCCGGGGTGGTTCCTGGAATCATTTCGCCGCGCAGTGTCAGGCCACGCACCGCAATGGAAGCAACCCCGCCAAGGGGCTCAACTTCATTGGCTTCAGGGTGGTGATGGTGCCTGCCCTGCCCGATATTGCCGGCGGGCGGTCCGGGCAGGCCGGCGGGGCGTAAGGGCAAAGCCCGGGAGGGGCGTTTGCGAAAGGATGACGACGATGAGCGAGCAACGGTTCGAAGCGCGAAAAAAGGCTTTGCGACAACGGCTCGAGGCGAATCCCGAAGACCGGGAGGCCCTCTTTGATCTCGGGCAGACCTGCATGGACGATCACGACCCGACCGAAGCGCTGCGGTGGTTCCGCGAGGCGTGGCGGCTTGATTTCGACAATTCCCGCATCGCCAATGCCATGGGGGATGCCAGTTTCGATCTCGAGTTGTACGATGATGCGGCCACGTGGTATCGCCAGGCGGCGACGCTTGACCCGCGGTTTGCCGAAGCCTGGCTGAACCTGGCCAATGCCCTGATGGAGCTGGGGCGCTGGGAAGAGGCCGAGGGGGTCCTGCGGCGCACGATCGACCTGGAGGCCGGGTTCGACGAGGCCTTCCTGTATCTCGGCATCTGCCAGTTGCGGCAGAACCGCCCCCTCGAGGCCAAGCGGACCTTGCTCGAGGCGTTGGCGCGGGAGCCCGAGGAGTTCCAGACCTACGTGGCGCTCAGCGACTGCTGCCTGCGCCTGGGCGATCTCGAAGGCGCCATCAAGGCGTGCGAGGACGCCCTCGGCTACGTGGTCGAGATGGAGGAGCTGGACATCCTGCTCGAAAGCCTGCGTCTGGCCGGCCTGAGCCCAGAGCGGGCGGAAGCCATGCGCCGGCAGGCCGAGAACTCTCCGCGTCGGGCCAGGTCGGGTGGAAAGGGCAGGGCGCGCCGCGTCGGGGGGTGAGGGGCGCGCGACCACCCGGTCGCGTCCCCGTTCCATGCTGAGGTGGGGGTTGCCTGGACCCGTTATCAGGGCGATCACCTTACCGGCTGACCTGAGGTGGTGGCGGTCAGTCCCGGTGGCTGCGGACTTCGAGGAACGTGCGTTCGGGCAGAAGCACCGCGTACAGGGTGCCCGTCGAGTCGATCTCGGCGGACAGGGTGATGCGGTATGGGGTGACGAAGTGGGGGTCGCCGGGCAAGGGGTCGACCATCTGGCGCATTTTGGCCCCGCGGGTGTGGCCGCTGACGACGACGCGGCCCCATCCCTCCCAGGAGGTGATGGCCAGCTTCTTGTCGCGGAGTTGCGGGTGGGTCAGCAGCCCGGGCAAGGGTTCGCGCCGGGCCAGTTCTTCGCGCTGGGGGCCGATTTCCCGCTGCTCGAGCCCGGCGTGCACGAAGAAATACTCGCCGTATTCGAAGAACCAGGGGAGTTCCTGTAAAAACTCGCGGTGGCGGGAATCCATCATTTCGGCCAGACTTGCGCCGCTATTGGCGCCGTATTGGCGGGGGGTTTCCCCACCGGGGTTCCAGGAGCGGCTGGCCCAGTTCTTGTACCAGGCTTCGTCGGGAGGGCCCTTGCGCCAGCCCATGGCGCGCAGGCAGGCCAGATCGTGGTTGCCGAGGATGGGGAAGAAGCGGTCGGGGCGCTGGTGCTTCAGTTCGATGAGACGATCGAGGAGGCGGGGAATGCGGGGGCCGTTGTCGACGTAGTCGCCGAGGGTGATGATGACCGCGTCGGGCCCGAGGCGGCGGTCGATCTCGGCGAGCATTTTCTCGAACTCGTCGAGGTGTCCGTGGAGGTCGGCGATGGCGGCGATCGGCAGACCGGGGGAGAGCCGGAGACCGACCGTGTGAGGCATGATGTCCTCCTCGTCGAACAAATTTGGGGAGCTTTCCTTCAGTATACCCGAGCCATGCGGGGACTGGAGAGGTGCTCCCCCGGTGGCGGGCGCTTCGTGCCGACTGCCTCAAGAACCTGTCGGTGAGAGTGGTTCTTGGAGGTACCATTCCTCGTGCCGGGACCACTGGCCGCAGGCGTGGCAGGCGGTCCAGCGCCATTGGTGGCCGCACCCCGGGCAGCGGCCGCGGGTCTCGAACGTATTCCAGGAATGGAAGCAGCCGTGATCATACCATTCTGGAGCCTTGCAGGGACCGCAGACCCAACGACTGTCACGGTTCGGCTGCCAGCCGCACTTGGGGCAGCGGATCTTGGAAAAATCGGGCCCCTTGTTCTTGCGAACGGGCTTGATCTGGCCGGGCCAGCGCACGCGCACGGGCTGATTGCTCCCCTCCCGGAGGGATCGGCAAGGGAGCCGCGACTCAGGCGAAGTTCCCCGATACCAGTTCATTTCCTGTTCACCGGTACAATATCACCCTGGGGCAGCCATGGAAATCGGTAGGGCGAAAAAGAGGGTTCAGACCGCCGGATGAGGTGAGATGAAGAGATCGAGCGCACTGCCCATTGGCCTGGGAGATGATGTGTCGCCGAAGAGAGGATGAGGGTGGTGACGATCTCAGCTGCCTTTGGTGTGCCGGGTGGCTTGGTCGGCGGCGACGATGTCGAGCAGAAGATCGAGGTCGCGGACGGCGTCGGCGGGGGTGTAGCCGCCGTCGATATCGACACCTTTGAGACATTGGTACCCTCGCTCGTTGGCGGTCCAGTGGGCGAAAGGATACAAGCTGCCGAATGCCTTGACATGGACCGGGGTGAGATACCGCCCGGCCTCTTCGGGCGAGAGGCCCTGCAAGAAGAATCGCTCTTCCGTTGGGTCCGGGAATGGGGCCCAGGCCAGGAACCCAACCACCCGCAGGAGGCGTTCAAATAGCGTCCAGGGGCGGACCGCCACTCGGTACCGGATGGGGGCGTGGACCGTGAAGAGGAGTTCTTCCCGGATGATGAAATCGAGTTTGACCGGAAACCCGCGGTGCTCGGTGAGCAGGTGGGGTGGGCTGGCCGGCATTCCCGAGCTTTTATGCCCGGCGATTGCCAGTTCCCGTTCATCGACGATTGTGCCCTTGGTGGCTCCGAGCAATCGGTGCACTTCGGCGAGAAACTCCTGTGGTTCCAGGTCTGGGGGTCCTTTGTGTTGATGTGGATCTTGCGAAATTCCGGCGGTGGATGGACCCACCGATGGCGCAGATAGCGTGGGAGAGCGGTGAAGAAGAGAGGGCCGGCTGAGGTAGGTGATCCCCAGGATATGCGGGTGGGAATGGGAGGAGGAAAGGACCGGAGGAGGAAGAGTGATCCGCAGATTTCGCGGATTTCGCAGATTCGAGGAGGGGGGATGAGTGAACCATCGATTTGCAGGTTTGGCGGTGTGGAAAGCAGGAGATGCCAGGTTGCGGACATGATAGAACAGGGCGGGAGCAGGACAGTGGTACGGGGATCAATCCGATCGGTCAGAAGAAGGCGTGACAGGGGTGAGGGGCAGGAACTTGGGATGAGGAAAGGGGCTTGGCCTCAAGGGAAATGGGGAACCGGGGGGCCATCCGGGAGTTGGCGGGGTCGGAACGTCCTTTTACTCACGCGGCATTTCCCGGGTGCAGGAAGTGTCGCCATACCATCGGTCGCCAGGACTCACAGAAGTTGCGGGGTCGCACGGGAAATACTCCTCCGGAGGCGATGGTGGGATCATGTGGGCGTGAATCGTCGGCTGGAAGCAGTGGTTTCCCTCTTCACCTACCATGTCGGGGATTTCAGGGTTTCCTGCGCTCCCAGTCATATGGGCGGGTCTGGGAAAGACAGGTGGGGCCACCGGGTTGTGACACTCGCCCTTGCACCTGAACCGGTGGTTGCGTCGGCAGCGGGTTCGGGGGGGCTCAGCGGGTGGGAAGGCCCAGCAGGTCGGCGATGCCGCGGCGCGAGGCTTCCGGCAGGTCGGGATGCTGCACGGCAAGGAACCGCAGGCGTCCGGCGAGGTCGGCGGCCAGATCGGGGCGCTCGGCTGCCAGGCGGCCGGCCAGGGCGGGCAGGAGGCTGGGGTCGCCGGCCTCGAGGGCGGCCAGCACGGTGGTCATCTCCTGGCGCGCGAAATAGTCGGCCAGCAGGTTGTCCCATTGGGAGGTGCGTGCGAAATCGAGGTCGTTGTAGGTGGGGGCGAACAGCCCGGGCTGGGAAGGGAAGTATATGGCCATGCCCTGGGCCCGGCGCAGGTGTCCGCCGGTGGAACCACCCGCGATCAACCCCTGATCGAGAGCCCGGCGCAGCTTGCCAAGGGCGTTAGTGACGGTGTCGTCGGTGGCGCGGGCGAGCAATAGGTCGGTGAGATGGCCCAGGTCGATGTGGTCGCGGTAAGTGAACCGCTGCACGTCGCGCAGGGCGCTCTTCAGCAGCGCCGGGGCGCCGGTCGAGGTGATCAAGGCCTTGGCGAGCCCGTCGATGCCGTAAAAAACCTCGGCGAGATCGCGGCACCGCCAGGCCGACAGGGTGACGGGCAGGGCGGTTCCCCGGTAGGCATCGAGGTAGGTGTTCACCCACAGGTGGCCGACGCTTTCAGCATCGGCTTCGGGGGGCAGGCCGCGCAAGAACCGGTCGTAGGGGAAGCCGCCGCGGGGAATGACCTCTTCGGAAGCCACCAGCACATCGCACAGGCGATGGATCGGCCAGGCCACCTCGGCCATCTGCATCGAGCAGGCGTCGAGAGCCAGCAGGTCGAGGCGCCGTCCGGCCTTCTGGGCGATCTGGCGCAGGGCGAGGCCGAGTTCGTCGACTTCAATGTGGGTGCCGCTGGTGTCGTCGGCCGAGATGCCGCGCGAGCCCGCGGCGCCGGGGCCCTTCCAGCCCATGCCGTGGTTCCAGATGATGAGGGCGGTGTGGCGGGCGGGCGCCAGGGCCAGGCCGCGCTCGACGAAGGCGGCGAGGGTGCGCCAGTCGCCCATGTCGGGTTCCTGGCCCTCTTCGATGACCTCGCGCTGGCCGGCGGAAAAGCGGAGCAACTGACTCCCGGCATGGGCCCGGTCGACCAGCACGAGCAGACGGGCGTGGGCGGGAACGGCCCCTTCCATCTCGGCCAGATCGGCCTCGACCACATCGTCCAGATCGTTGTCGCCGTTGAGGTAGACGAGGAAGGTCCAAGCGGGAGGGGCAACCCGCCGCGGCTGGGTGGAAGTGGTCCGTGGAGGTGAGGGACGGCGCTGCCGCGCGGACCCGACCGACACGAGTTCCGAAGTGGGCCTCGGGCACCATGGCGGACGCTCCTTTGGGGACTCGGCGGCGTGGGCCCGAGCTCCCAGCAGGAGCAGGGCCGCCAGCAACAGGCTTCCAGCCAACCGATGGCGGGGGAACCGGCCGAGGTGGTGCGGCAGCATCATGGGGTTGGCCTTTCCCTACCGGGCGTCGCGGTGGACGCGGTCGAAGGTGTCGCCCAGCGCAGCGAGGGCTCGGGTGAACTGGGGTGTGATCAGGGTGCGGGTCACGTCGCGGCGGACATTGGTACCGCAGTGCACTTCGCCATGTTTGTCATGGTAGGGCAGGTCGTTGAGGAAATGGACTCGATTGCCCTGGGCCCGGAAGCGGGCTTCCACGGTGCGTTTGAAGGGCGGGAAGAACGGGTCGGGGACGACGAGGTGGTCGCGCAGCACGAGGTGATTGACGACGCCGGGGGTGTAGGCGATGCAGTGCTTGAGCTCGGTGCCGCGGTTGAAGTTGTGAAAGACCGTTGGCCAGGCCATGATGGGAATGTCGCGGGCGGTGTCGCCGGTGATCCGGCGAATCTCGGAAACCAATCGAGAGATATTGGCCTCGATCAATTCGCCGATCTGGCGATTCAATTCGATGAAATCGGCCTCGGGAGTGCCTTTCCTATGGTCGGGGTCGCGAAGGGCGGCCTGCACGCGCTTCAAGAATTCGCCCATCTCGCGGGGCATGGCGTTGAAGTCGGCCTCGCCGGCGCCGTCGATGAGGTCGAGGGCATACCAGGGGTCGGCGCGGACGATGCTGTACCCGCATCGGGAATGGCGGCTAGGGATGATGGTCAAATACTCGTCGATGTGCCCGACTTTCAGCCAAGAAGTCTGCAGTTTGATCGACCGGTTCTGGTAGCCGCTCTCGAGCAGGAATTTCTCGCAGGCCTCGGACATGGTGTCCCCGTAGTAGAGGATATTGTCTGGGGTGACCTCGATGTTGCCGCCGTAATCGCCGGCACGGTAGTTGCGGCTGGGGTTGGCCACGTAGGTCTGGTTCCAGGCTTTGGCCAACCAGGGCATGACCTCGGCGAGTCCCCGCCCTCGCTTGGAATCGAAGATGCCTTCGGTCCAGGTCCCGTTGCGGGCGATGGCGCAGAATTCGCCGATGTCCTGCATCCAGATGTCTTGGACGAACAGCTCGTCGTTGAACTCGACGAAGGCGGAAAGCTTATCGGGGGTGGTGGGCAGCCATTGGCGTTCGCTTCTCGAACTGGAGAGCACGTGGAGCTTGAAGGCATCGTGGCCGGTGAGGCTGTCCTGTTCGTGGATGGCGGCGATGATGTCGATGAGTCCCGCCACGAACTGGCGGGTCTGATTGGTCAGCACCACCAACACCTTCTTGGGCAGATGACCATTATGCAGCAAGCGGACCGTCTCGGCCCGTGCGGAAAGGGCCCCACCGAAGACGCACACGAGGCACCACAGGATCAGGCGAGGCTTCCGGACAGAATTCCAACCCATCTTCTTCTCTCCTTTGGCGGGCGTTGCGGGAAAGGCAAGCATATTCCGTGCCACTTGAGAGGCCAGGACACCGGCATCAGAGCTCAGTTCCGGTTATACCCCCGCTCTCCCAGCCCGCTTTTCGGCACCCCCGCCGAGAGATTTCTGGCACTTTGGGTGGGGGTTGGCTCACCGGATGTATCATTCCCCAGGGGCAACTTCCAGGCATGGAGCAATCCCTTCCTTGATGGTAGAATGGTCAGTACCAGAAGGGAGTTGTTCGAATACCGGCTTTGAACAGTTCTTCCTTGAGGCAGGTGCCATTCTGGCTTGCCCAAGAATGGCCGTCATTCAACACCATCGTTTTTGAGGAGGCATTTGACCATGAAGGTAATCGAAGCCATCAGCACACGTCGCTCGGTCAAACATTTCGATCCCAGCCACCGCATGTCGCAAGAAGAGATCACGCGGCTGCTCTCGACGGTCATCCTCTCGCCGACCGCCTTCAATATCCAGAACTGGCGGTTCGTCGTGGTGCAAGATCCCGCGTTGCGACAAGAAATCCGGAAAGTCGCCTGGAATCAGGCGCAAGTCACCGATGCGTCACTGTTGGTTCTCCTGTGCGCCGATCTGCGCGCCTGGGAGAAAGACCCCGCCCGCTATTGGCGGAATGCCGAGCAGCCCGTGCGGGATTTCCTGCTGCCAGCCATCAAGAACTACTATGAGGGCAAACCCGACGTGCAGCGCGACGAGGCCATGCGGTCCTGCGGCCTGGCGGGCATGGCATTGATGCTGGCGGCCAAGGAGATGGGCTACGATTCCTGTCCGATGGATGGCTTCGATTTTGCAGCGGTCGGTCGACTGGTCAACCTTCCCCCCGACCATGTCATTTCGTTCATGGTTGCCGTCGGGAAAGGCATCAAACCAGCGTGGCCTCGCGGTGGGCAGCTTGACCTGGCCGAGGTGATGATCACCGATCGGTTCTAAGTCGCATCTGGGCGGAAACAGACTCTGGTCGGCCAATCCTCTCAGGCCAGGCGGCGGCAGCCGGGGCCGGTGAGCGAGCTGAAGCCCCCGCCCAGCCGCTGGATCTCGATGCGGGCAGGCAGGCGGTCGCGGATCGCCTCGACGTGCGAGATCAGGCCGACCAGCTTGTCCTGCTCCTGCAGGCTGCATAGGGCTTGCATCGCCGTCTCGAGGGCCTTGGGGTCAAGGGCGCCGAACCCCTCGTCGATGAACAGCGTGTCCATCTGGTGGTTTTGGCCGACCATCTGGGCAAGGCCGAGGGCGAGGGCGAGGCTGGCCAGGAACTTCTCGCCGCCCGACAGGTTCTTCACCGAGGCGCGCGTCTCCGAGATGTAGCGGTCGATGACCCGCAGTTCGAGGCCGACGTTGGCCAGCAGGTAGCGGTCGTTCAGCCGTTGCAACTGCTGGTTGGCCAGGTAGACGAGGCTGCCGAAGGTCAGGCCCTGAGCGAACGTCTGGAACTCCTTGCCGTCGGACGAGCCGATCAGCTCGTTGAGCTTGGCCCAGGGCCGGCGGGCGAGCTCGGCGGCGGCGATCTCCCGCTGCAGCTCGGCATGCTGCCGGCGCAGGTTTTCCTGGGTGGTCAGGGCGGTCGCGCTGGCCTGCAGTTCGGCGGCCTTGGCGGCCAGCCGCTCGGCGAGCGCCGCCTCCTCGGCGCGCAGGTCGGGCAATGCGCGGGCGGTCGGGCGGGCGGCCTCCTGCTGGGCGATCTGTTGCGCCACCTGGGCCAGTTGCCCTTGCAGATGGGTGGCCCGCTCCTCGAGCCGTTGTTCGAGGTCGGCCAGACGGTGCATTTCGGGGGGGGGAAGGAGCGCCGCGCGGGCGGTCGCCTCGTCCGGATACCCCGCCTCCGTCAACGCGTCGGCCACGGCTTTCGCCGCGGCGGCGGCGGCGGCCTGCAAAGCGGAGAGATCCTTCGCCTGCTGGGCTTCGGCCGCCGTCAGGGCCTCGACCTTGAGACGCGCCTCCTGGACGGCCGTGGTCGCCGTCTGGACCCGCTGCTGGAGGGCGGCCAGGTCGGCGTCGAGGCGCTTCTCCTCGGCGACGGGGTCGCGGTCCCCGAACAGCTTCCGGCGCTCGGTATGCAGTTCCTCCAAGCGGTGGGCGAGTTCGTCGAGCGTGCCGGCCACCGTCGCCAGTTGGGTGGTCAGGCCTTCCTGCCTGGTCTGGGCGGTGGCCAGGGTCTGTTTCGCCTTCTGTTCATCCTGCGCCAGCGCGGCCTGCCGGGTGAGATTGGCCTGATAGGCGCTCCAGCGGGCTTCGAGGGCGGGAAGGGTGTCGTCGTCGAGAGCGGTGATGCCGTAGGTGGTGAGGGTCTTCAGCAGGCGTGCCTCCAGGTCGGCCACCTGCGTTCGCGCCTCGCTCAGGTTCTGCTGCAGCGCCTGCTGGTGGGTGGCGGCGGTGTCGCGGGCACCCCGGGCGGCGGCCAGGCGGGTGGCCAGTTCCTGGGCCAGCAACCGGGCTTCGTTCAGGGCAGCCGTGGCCTGATGGTGGGTGTCGAAGGCTGCGGTGTGCCGGTCGAACGCCTCCTGGGCGGCGGCCAGCTGATGGCCGGCGGTCGCTACCAGGACGTCGAGGGCGTCCTGGTCTTCCGGGGTCAGGGCCGCGTCGAGAGCCGAACCGGCTCCGTCAAGGGAGACGCCAATGGAAAGCGGCTCTTGCCTGGATTCGGACGGCGGGAAAAGATCTATCCTGCCATCCAGATGGTCATGGTCAGGTGCCCCGGGCACCGGCGAACCGGGGAGGAGGTGAGGGGGCGACGTTTCGCCGTGCAACCTGGTGTTCCCTGTCGCCCTGGCACGGCTCAGATCTGTCCGTTGACCGTCTGAGGCGGGCGCCCTGGCCCCGCGTGTCTCGGCCAAAAGAGCGGGATCAAGGTGGGCAATGGTTTTCATCCATTTCTTTTCCAGGCTGGCCAAGGCCTTGGCCTGGGCAGCGCTGGTGGCATCATCGGCGCCGCCGGTGGCGAGGAGGTTCTGCTCGGTCTTGCGGGCCTTCTTCAGATCGGCATCGAGCTTCTTGAGCGCCAGGCGGGCCGCCTCGACCTCCGTGGCCAAACGGTCGGCATTGGAGGGGTCGTGGTTGCGGCCAGCGGCGTAAGGGTGCACGGTGGCCCCGCATAGGGGGCAGGGCTCGCCCTCGCGGAGAGCGCGGCGATGCTCTTCCAAGGAGGCTTCGAGGGCGGCCCGGGCCTGTTGCGCCGTGAGTTCGCTGACGGTCTGCTCGGCCTGTTCGCGCTGTTTCTCGAGCGTTTCGACCAGTTGCTGGGCCGCCTGGCGCTCGGCCTCTCGCTCTTTCAGGGCGGCCGCATGGGCCGCCTCTGCCTGGTGGAGGTCGCGGATCTCTTTCCCGCATTCCCAAAGGGCGAGGGCGTAGGTTTGCTGCTTCTGGGCATCTTCGACCGCGTTCTTCAACGACGCGGCGGTCGCCCGGGGGAACTCCCGCGCCAGCGCGGCGGCGGCTTCCTCGAGGGTGGTCTGGCGGGCTGCCACGGTGGCCTCTGCTGCCGCGACTTCGGCCTCCAGCCTGGCGACCTTCTTCGTCTCCCGTTCGAGTTCCTTGGCTTTCTTGGCGAGATCACGTTCGAGCTCGCCCTGGCGACGATGCAGGGCGGTTCGGGCGGTCGTCTGCTCCCGCAGGGCTTTCAGGTCGGAACCCAGGAACGAGTCGGCCTGGCTGGCGGCGAGTCGCCTGGCCAGCTCAGCCTGCTGAGCTTCGAGGGTGGCAATCGCGGCGGCGGTGGCGGCGATCTCGCGTTCGAGAGCGGCGACCTGGCCCGCCAGGGCGGTCTTCTGTTGCAGGGCCTTTGCGAGCTGCTCGGCGAGGTCGGCCCGCTGCTGGTCGAGCAGGCGCACCGTGCCGATCAGGTCGCGCTTCCCTTTGGCCTCGGTGGTGAAGGTTTCCAGATCGGTCTGGGCGGTGAGATGGGCTGCCTCGGCCCGAGCCTGGTCGTCGCGGGCCTCGGGCAACCGGCGGCGGGTGTCGGCGAGCTCGGCTTCCTTCGCGGCGGCGGCCTGACGGGCGGCTTCCTGTTGGGCGAACCGCGGGCGCAACGGCTCGGCGCGGCGGGCCTCGGCGAGGCGGGCCAGGTCGGCGGCGGCGGCGGCCCGTTCGTCGGCCAGGGTCTGTCGCGCCGTCTCCAACGCCTGTCGGGACTGCACGAGGGCTTCGAACCGTTCGACCCAGGCGATCTGCAAGGCGATCGCCAGCCGTTCCTTTTCCAAAGCCTGGCGTTCGGTGGTGAGGGCGGCGGTGCGGTCCCGCAGGATCCGGAACTCAGCATCCGACAGCAGGGTGACGCCCTGCAGACGCTGGCGCAGCAGGTCGAGGCGTTCGCGCTCCTGTTTGTCGCGCTGGAAGGCGGCCTTCGACAATTCGGTATAGATGCCGGTGCCCGTGATCTGTTCGAGGATCTTCCCCCGCTCGTCGTTCCCCGCCTCGAGGAAGGCCGCAAACTGGCCCTGGGCGAGCAGGCAGGTGCGGGTGAACCGCTTGAAATCGAGGCCGGTAACCTGCTCGACGGCGGTTCGCACCTGCTGCGGGCCGTCGGCATCCCAGGCGTCGCCCGGTTGGCGAGGGGAGACCTGGTCGAGTTTCATCGTGGCGTTTTGCAGCCGTCCATCGGGGCGGCCGCGGGCCCGGCGTCGCTCCCAGGTGGCGCGGAAGACGAGCGCCCGACCGTCGATCCGCGTCGAGAACTCGACGACGGCTTCCGACCCGCCGGTGCCGCGGGTCATCAGCTCCTCGGTGTCAGCGCCCCGGCCCAGGCGGGGCGTCTCGCCGAACAGCGCGAGCGAGATGGCGTCGAGGATGGTGGTCTTGCCCGACCCCGTGGGCCCAGTGATGGCGAAGATCCCGCCCGCCGCCAGCGCGCGGTCGGTGAAATCGATCTCGAAGGTCCCCTTCAGCGAGTTGAGGTTGGTCAGCCGCAGCTTCAGGATCTTCATTTCTGGCCTCCCTGCACGACCTGCAGGTAGATCGTCTCAAAGGCTTCGGTGAGCATGGCCCGGTCTTCCGGGGTGAGCTCGAGGCCATGCAACCGGTGGGCGAAGACCTCGTGGGGTGTCACCGTCCGGATGTCGATGGTCGGGGCCTCGACCGTGGCGGTCCGGCCGGGGAAGATGTCCCGTGCATGGAGGATCTGCACGGGGAAGGGCTCGGCGAGGTTCTGCATGCGGGTTGTGAGGTTCGGAATCCATTCCTCGCCGTTGTACAAAATCTCGACCCAGGTCGTCGGCTCCGTGGCGGCGACCGCTGCCAGGCCTTGCTTGATGGCGGGCAGGTCGCCGGTGAGGCGCACCAACGGCCGGAAGACCGGCACCGGAACCGCCCGCACGGCCACGCTCCCCGCGTTGTCTGCCTTGGTGCCCGCCAACGCCCCCGCCGTAGCCTCCGCCGAGGTCTCGACGATCAGTATCTGCTGGCGATAGCCGATCTCGTCGAACGAGAGAGGAATCGGCGTGCCGCAGTAGCGGATGTGTTCGTGGTTGCCCACCGCCTGCGGGCGGTGCAGGTGCCCGAGCGCGACGTAGGCCAGTTCCGCCGGGAAGCCGGCCGCGGGGAACGCGCCGAGATTGCCGACGTACAGGCTGCGCTCGGAACCGGCGGCGCTGAGCCCCTGGGCGAACAGGTGGCCGGTGGCGATGATGGGCAGGTCGGGGCGGCCCAGTTCGGCGCGCCGGGCCAGGGCGAGGTCGGTCAGTCGCCGATACCAGGCGGCGGTGCCGTCGATGATGCCCTGCGACCGCACGTCCGCGCCTTCCCCGAACTGGGGAAAGTGGACGTCGCGGTCCCGCAGGTAGGGGACGGCCACGACGATCCCCTGCGGCGCGCCGGAAGCATCGGTGACCGTGACGAGGTCGGCCTCGGCGTGATCGGGGTCGACCGCCCCGACCACAGTGACGCGGATCGCCTGCAGCACCTCGCGCGGTGCTCCCAGGGTGGCGGGTGAGTCGTGGTTCCCGCCGACCACCACTACCTGCCGGCAGCCGCTGGCCGCGCACCGCGCCAGGAACGAATAATACAGTTCGAAGGCGTAATTGGGCGGGAATCCCGTGTCGAAGACGTCGCCGGCCACCAGCACCAGGTCGATCCGTTCGGCGGCGATGAGCTGCAGCAGCCAGTCGAGGAAGGCGCGGTGCTCCACCTCGCGTTTCTGGTCGTAGAGCTGGTGTCCTAGGTGCCAGTCCGATGTGTGCAGAATCTTCATCCTCGTCTCTCCCGGGGGGCAGGGCCATTCCGTTTTGCCCCGCATCTTACCATGACCCGCCAGGGAGACCAGCGCGAGCGATTCTTCTTCCCAAACCCCCCCTCTTGCCTGCCCAAGGCGCCGCAGGGACCGGGCCACGTGCAGGCTATTCCCACCCTATGGCCACTGCCGAGGCCATTGAGGCTGCGACGCACCGGCCACCGGTGCCGTGGGAGCCGCCTGGTCCCTGCTTAGTATGACTCCCGCCGTTTCTCAACCCCTGGGGCCGGGTTC
>CALLCO010000094.1 GCA_937998695.1 Candidatus Ozemibacteraceae bacterium | reverse complement strand
GGTCTTCGCCCAGCTGGTCAAAGGCACCGCCCTCGAAGACATCCTCAAAAAGAAACTGCCCACCACATCCGTTCCACAAACCTAATTTTTTCTTCCGCTCCTGGAGCGGCCTGGCCGGGACCTTTGTGTCCCGGCTTGTTGCTTTCGGGCCAAGAGCCCCCCACCCCACAGAGTGCCAGACCCTTGCCCCTCCTGGCGAATGGCCTCAGAGGGGGACACAAAGGCCCCCTCAAATCAGCCTGGGAAGCGGATCGGAAAATGAGGTTTGTGGAACGGAGCTACAGGAGCGAGCCGAGCCAAGCGAAGAGGAGGTAGCGGCCGGTGCGGCCGATGAGGCTGGGCACGAGGACGTCCAGGACGGGCATCTGGTAGATGCCGCCGACGTAGCAGACGGCGCTGTAGGGGATCGGGGTGATGCCCGAGACGAAGATAGCCCACCAGCCGTATTCCTTGAACAGGATGCGGCCCCCGCGCAGCAGCTTGCCGCCGAAGATGCGCTTGAATCGCCAGGGGCCGATCAACTTGCCGATGTAAAAGCCGCTGACCCCTCCCAAGGAACTGGCGACCCCGGCGACCAAGGCGGTCCAATAGATGTGGCCACCGCCGAACCCGGTACCGAAGACGTAGACATCGGCGGGAATAGGCTGGATGATGGCGTCGGACAGCCACGTCAGCACGAAGAGGGCGGGCAAGCCATACCGTTCGACCGCCTGCTGGGCCGCCACCTTGATGGGATCGTGCCAGTACCACAAAGCCCCCAGGGCGAGGACGAGCGCCGGGCCCGCCATCCAGCGGGCCGCTTTTCCCATGCCGGCCACCTGGACGACCTGCATGAGGGCAGAGGAGCGACCGGCGGGGTGGGGATGCCCAACGGTCTCTCCCGCCCGCTGACGGTGGCCCGCCGTAGGAGAGGGCTGGGAAGATTTTTCGACCATGGGCAGCATCATACACGTTTTCCCCCGGCGTCCGCCACTGCAGCGGCAAACTGCTTCCCACCGCGCGTCTTCCAGGGCCCTTCCCCACCCCCGGCCAGGCATTCGCCATCCTCCGCATCTTCTCTCCGCTGACGTCCCATGAGGTCATGAGGTGTGCGCATACGGTCTGCCATCGCCTCGGCGTGAAATCCGGGGCAAGCTTCCGGGGCTCCAGCGGGACTTGCCAAGAAGTGGGCTTCTCTCACACGAACCCTCCTGCGATTGCCCATTCGCCTCCACCTGCCGTTTGCACGGATGCGGGGGTTCGTTTATCATCGGGAAAAGCCATCCCGGGAGAACACCCATGGTCGCTCGCCCTCTGGTTTCCCCCTGCCTGACCCGCCTGCTGCTCCTGGTCGCGGGAGCCCTGGCGATCCTGCCCGGCTCCCCCGTCGCCGCGGCGCCAGCCGTGGCGGCTGTCCCTGCCCTGCCAACCCCTCCCAGCGCCGACGCCGCATCCCCAGCCGCCGTCATCGCCGCCGATGAGTGTCTCGTCATCGGGGAAGGCCTCGACCCGGGCAAGGCCCGCAGCCTCTTCCGGGATGCGACGGAAGCCTGGCGCACCGGCCGACGCAGCCAGGCCCTTGACCTCTACGAACAAGCGCTCATCGCCGATCGCAGCGTCCTGACCTACGACGATGACGGCATGGCCCTCGCCCTCCTCCAACGCCTGCAACAGCAGGTCAACCTGGGCAGTCCGACCACAGCGCTGCTGTGCCGGAAGGGCTTCTTCGAGAATATCATCGTCGGCGACCTGGAAGCGGCGGTCGAGCATTACCGCCTCGCCCGCGACCGCGCCGCCACCGAAGCCCAGCGGAATCTGGCCGGGCGCGAAGCCGCCCGCCTATCGGAAGAACTGGTCTACATCCGTCGCTGGCAGCAACAGCAGCAGGCCCGCCTGGCCACCATCATCCGGCGCCGGGAGGACGCCCGCCTGGCCCGCGAGGAAAAACTCGCCTCCCGCGAAGACAGGCTCAACGCCCTGCGCGACGAGAAAGAGGAACTGCAGGAACGCATCGCCTACCTGAACTCCCAGGAATCGGACACCCGCGCCGCCCTGCTCACGTCGATGTCCCGCCGGTCCCGGGCCCGCCGATACTACTATTACCGGAACGACGCTCTCAGCCCCACATTCACCCCTGCTCCCGCGCCTCCCCCCTACCCAGGCCCCGGGCTCGGCCCCATCCCCAATCCGCCCCCGGGAGCCCCAGGGCCCTTGGTGTCGGTCGATCCCCGCCCATTGTCCCGCGAGTTCGACCCCCGTCCCCTGCAGAGCGTGCCTCCCGTGCCCGTCCCGCCGCAGACCGGGGTCTTCCCCACCCTGCCGCCGAACGAACCCCTGCCCGAACAGAGCAGCAACCTCGATCCCGACGTGGGCAGCCCCGAAGATCTCGAACGGTATTACCTGTACCGCCGTCGCGCCAAGGACCAGAAGCAGGAGGTCGATCAGATCCGCGCCGAGATCACCGGCCTCGAGCGGCGGATCAAGGTGATCGACAAGGAGATCGAACGCCTGCAGAAGCAGTGGGCGGAAGAGGACAAACGCCTGCCCACGCCGACCCCGGCCACCCCCGCCTCCGGCAGCCCTCCCAGACCCCCCACCCCTCGAGGCCCTCAGATCATCGAGTGACCTCCGAAAGGAAAGCCTATGCCGCGCGCCATGTCCTCCCGCCCCTGCCTCATCCTCCTTGGCCTGCTCTGCCTGACTACCGCCCTCCCCGGGCAGGCCCGCACCATTTCGCTCACCGCCGCGGAAATGGAGATCACCCTGCCCGACACCTGGAAGGTCGAAATCGACCGCACCACCGTGAGCGCCGCCACGGAGGATCAGGCCGTTTCCCTGGCCATCACCCTGGCGGAAGGACAGAATGTCACCGAGGTCATCCGAAACGCCATCGGTGAAATCATCAGAGAGGTCGGCCCTTTGGAAAATCCGACCGAACCAACCGATTTCAAGGTCCATGGACTAGATGCGGTCGAAATCTCGGGTGGAGCCATGGATGGCCAGTTGAACATTACCCTGTCCGTCATCTTCACCCCCAACCAGAAGTATCTCCTCATCCACACCTTCGTCGCCACTTCATTTGAGCAGAAATACCAGAAAGAAATCGCCACCATCGCCGGGAGCCTCAAACCCTTGCGCCGCCGGTGACGACGGGTCACGGTTCGCCCAGGTCTCCGGCCCAAGGCCTCTGACCGAGCGGTCCCCTTCGTGCCGTGATCACCGGGGGGCTTGCCCACCTTGTCAGGACACCGCTCCACCCTCGCCCCCCAGGGCATCGCCGCAGGTGCAGATCGACGCCGACTACCGGCGAAGGCTCCCCCCCCCCCGTGACGCCGACCCGGGGCCAGGCACAGAAGGTGCTGGGCGAAAGAGGGAACTGCCTGCCCGGGACCTGCCCACCCATCGGATGGCTCCTCTCCCTGATGCCCGGGTGTCCACCTGACGGGTTGGGAATGGCCGGCTCTGCACGCCGGTAGGCCGATCGCCCAGACCCGGGGCCGCCACGCCACGCCGGTCGATCGGTCCCAGGGGCCCCGGCCGCCTCCGCGAGCGGGTCTTCCCTCGCCCACCCCAGAAGACCCCCGGAAAAGACGACCGGCGCCGCGAGGGGCGGTGTTCCCCCCGGGCGCCGGTCGGACAGGCGCGCCGTCAGCTCATCAGAGCTTGCTCAGCATGGTCTGGGCCTGGCGGGCTAAGTCTTCCACCTTGGCGTCGCCGCCGTGGGCGACCATGAAGTTCAACTGGGTGATGACCATCCGCAGGACAGGCTTGAAATTCTCGGCCCCCGGCTGGTTGTGATACTTGTCGAGGTACTGCATCAACACGCGGGTACGGATCAGGTCGCCGCTCTTCAATTCCTTCACCAACAGTTCCCCGAGTGTCTCCTGGACGAAGGCGAGGAACTTGGAATCCTTCAGGCGGCGCAGCCCGACGACGTTCTGGGCAAAGCTGGCCTTGCTCGACAGGTCGATCGCGATGTGGGTCAGAATGTGGCCCTTCGGCGTGCGCAGGACGAGTTTCGTTTTGCCGTTCTTCCAGTTCTCGACTTTGCCGCGGGCATGCGTCATGAGCTGGCCCTTGGAATTACGGACCACCCATTTCGATTCGCCCGCCCAGGACTCAAGCCGGCCGATGCCCCAAGACACCAGACCACCCTGCGGATCGCGCACGACGAACCGGATGCCTTGGTTCGTCCAGATTTCGTAGGCCTTGGTGAGATCGGTGATCGTCTCAGCCGCCCAGACCCCGGACTGGGCGAAGGGCAACGCGAAGAACAGGACCGCCAACAGGAGGGAGAGGATCAGCTTTCTGGACATGGGTTCACCTCACGGTTGATTTATCATCTGCAACATTCTTGCACCATTCTACCAATTTTTCCCCCACCCCGCCACTCCCACCGGCATGGCGCAGGACCAACCGTCAGGGTCAACCGGGCGCGGGGCGGGCGGGCTTGACAACTGGGGGCCGCTTGGAGAGAATACGGTGCCGTCCGAGGGCCACATGCAGAAAAAAGAACTCGTAGATTTTTTCAGGAAGTACAAGACAGACAGCGAGATCTTCCATGATCTGATGCCCGTCCGCATCCGTGAGATCCTGCTGGTGGCGACCGTCTTCGACGCCTACACCCTCGAAGAGGACGGCCTGATCTCGGAGATGATCTTCAGCGAGTTCTACCAGCTGAACCTCTTCCATGCCCCGCGCATCACCTGCGCCTACTCGGGCGAGGAAGCCCTCGACAAGCTGCGGCAGCGCCCCTTCGACCTGGTCATCATGATCAGCCGCACCCACCGCCTCGACCACCGCGAACTGAGCCGCAAGATGAAGGCCCTGCGGCCCAATCTGCCCATCCTGCTGCTGCTGAACGACAACGCCGAGATCGGCAAGGTCAGCCAGAACACCGACCTGTTCCAGTATTTCGACCACATCTTCGTCTGGAACGGCAACTCCGAGATCTTCCTGGCCATGGTCAAATGCATCGAGGACCGCATTAACGTCTTCAACGACACCCAGATCGGCCTGGTGCGGGTCATCCTGCTGGTCGAAGATTCGATCCGCTACTACTCGCGCTACCTGCCTATTCTGTACCAGGAGATCATGAAACAGACCCAGCGCCTCGTCAGCGAGGAGCAGCTCGACGAGATGAAGAAAGTGCTGCGGCGCCGGGCCCGCCCCAAGGTGCTGCTGGCCTCGACCTACGAAGAGGCGGTGACGCTGTTCGACCTCTACAAGGATTTTCTGCTCTGCGTCATCTCCGATGTCACCTACCCGTTGGAAGGGAAGATGGACGAGTTCGCCGGCGTCAAGCTGACGAAACACCTGCGCACCATCAACCCCGACCTGCCCGTGCTCCTGCAGTCATCGGCCCTCGAGAACTTCCATACCGCCCAGTACCTCGGCGCCAACTTCATCAACAAGGAATCCGACAACCTCACCCGCGACCTGACCAGTTTCTTCTTCAACCACCTCGGGTTCGGCGACTTCGTCTTCCGCGACGAAACCCAACAGGAACTGGGGCGCGCCCGCAACATGCAGGAGATGCGCCGCTGCCTGACCACGGTGCCGGCCGCCTCGATCCTCTATCACGCCTCCCGCAACCATTTTTCGGCCTGGCTGATGGCCCGCGGCGAGGTCCATATCGCCAAAAGCGTCTTCCAGGCCAAGGTCAACGATTTCGCCAGCGCCGAGGAGCTGCGCCACTTCCTGATCACCATCGGCGACACCATCAACAGCCTGCGCATCAAGGGCAAGGTGATCAAGTTCGACGAGACCAACATCCAGGGCGAACACCACATCTTCCGGCTGGCCGACGGCTCGCTCGGCGGCAAGGGGCGCGGCATCGCCTTCATCAACTCCCTCCTGAACACCTCTCCCCTCCTCGACCGGCTTCCCGACATCCAGATCCGCATTCCCCTCACCTCGATAATCGGAGTCGACGAGTTCACCGCCTTCCTCGAACGGAACCGCCTGACCAATATCGTCCACGAGGTCACCGACCCCGAGGTGATCAAGCGCCGGTTTCTTCTCGGGGCGCTCTCCCCCACCCTACAGGAGCGTCTGAAGATCTACCTCAAGCACGTGCGCTTCCCCCTGGCGGTGCGGTCTTCCGGCCTGCTCGAAGATTCCCTCTCCCATCCCCTGTCGGGCGTCTACGCCACCTATTTCCTGCCGAACAACCACCCCGACCTGATGGTGCGCGTCGGCCAGGTCATGGAAGCCATCAAACTCGTCTATGCCTCGGTCTATTCGCGATCGGCCCGCGGCTATTTCGAGGCCATCGGCTACAAGATCGAGGAAGAGAAGATGGCCGTCATCATCCAGGAGGTAGTGGGGCGGGCCCGCGGCACTCGCTTCTACCCCCATGTCTCCGGGGTCGCCCAGTCCTTCAACTATTACCCCTTTTCCCACATCCAGCCGGAGGACGGGGTCGGCATGATCGCCCTCGGCCTCGGCAAATACGTCGTGGGGGGGGAAGCCTCGTTCCGGTTCTGCCCCACCTGGCCCGACCTCGATCTCGACCCCCCCGAACACCAGATCAAAAGCTCGCAGCGCCATTTCTACGCGCTCGATCTGTCACGGCCCATCGTCGATCTGTTCAACGGCGACGACGCCACCCTCCTCACCCTCGACCTCGAGGCCGCCGAGCAGGATGGGGTCCTGCCCCACCTCGCCTCCACCTGGGACCTCCAAGACCAACGCCTGCGCCCCGGCACCTTCGGCCCCGGGCCCCGCATCCTCAATTTTCCCTTCCTGGTCAAACATGCCCAGCTGCCGTTGCCGACCCTCCTGCAGGAGGTGCTCGGCGTCATGCAGAATGCCATGGAATCACCTGTCGAGATCGAGTTCGCCCTTGACCTCGAGCCCGGACCCCAGGGCAAACCGATCTTCTACATCCTGCAGGTCAAGCATCTGCTGCGCGAATCAGAAGAGGCCAGCCTCGACCCGACCGACCTCGACCGGGCGGGCGACCGCTTGTTCCTGCGCTGCGGACGGGCCATGGGCAACGGCACCGTCGGTGGCCTGACTGACGTCATCTGGGTCGATCCCCGGGGGTTCGACAAGAGCCAGACCACCGCCATGGTCGAGGAGATCGATGCACTGAATACGACCATGCGGCAGAGCGGCCGCAAGTACATCCTGCTCGGGCCGGGCCGGTGGGGCACGCGCGACCGCTGGATGGGCATTCCCATCGTCTGGCCCCAGATTTCGGGGGCCAAGGTGATCGTCGAATACGCCCTGCCCGACTTCCAGGTCGATGCCTCGCTGGGCTCCCACTTCTTCCACAACGTCACCTCGATGAACATCGGGTATTTCAGCGTGCCCTACGGGCAGCCTCCCGATCACATCGACTGGGAATGGCTCAGGGCCCAGGAAGTCGTCACCCGCACCGCCCATTTCACCCATTCCCGGCTGAGCTCCCCCGCCCGCGTGGTGATGGACGGCCGCCAGGGTCTGGCCGCCATCTACAAGCCCGGCTGACCGACCTTCCGCCGGGCAGTCTTTCCCCGCCCTCCCCCGACACCCCAGAGGCCGGCCGGCCCCCCCCGGCGAGCCTGGAATGCCGCCCAAACCAAGGGATAGAGCGTTCTCGCCCCGAACCCCTTCAACGACCGAAGGTTCAGACGGTCTCCTCGCGGGGTCTGCCCACCGACCGGACTTGCGCCCAGATCGGAGCGGCGAGCGCGATCAGGAGGCCACCCCCAGGGCCACCGCCCGTGACATGCGACCACGCTTCAGGCATGGACCCTTTCTCCGTGACCAGGGAACGATCGGCGAGGCGATCGACTCACAACCCTTTCAGCCAATCGTTGAACTCGCGTTCGAACTCGGCAAACGAAAGGTTGCTGGCTGCAGTCAAGGCACCATCGAGCCCCTCGCCCTGCCCGAGGGCGCCCAGCAGGGCATCGACCCCCTGCCACCCGTACCGTTCGATCATGAACCGCATCGACAGGTAGGACTGCAGGTAGCCGAGGGGAATGTGCTCCCCGTAGGCCCCCTGGGCGGGGTTGAGGTTGATGTCGCGCAGTCCGCCGAAGGCCCGCGTACCCTGCATGACTTTGTTGAAAAATCGCTCGTAATCACTGCGCAGGCGGGTAGGGTCGCCGAAGGTGGCCTGGAACTCCTGGTAGACGGCCAAGCCCTCGTTGATCCAGACGGGGCACCGGTTGTTCGTGCGGAGGTTGACGATGACGTGGGTGAACTCGTGGGCGAGGATTCCCTTGACCGAACTCATGTCGGAATACCCCTGCCGCAGGGGCACCAGGATCTTCTCGCCGCGGGCCATGGCGCCCACCCAACTGCCGGCCTTGTTGAGCTCGTAGAATTCCTCGGTACGGAAGAAGATAACGTTGATCTGAATGTCAGGCTTGTACCCCAAATCGGAGGTCACTTGGTCGTAGATCTCCTCGAGGACCTCCATGGTCACCTCGCCGATGTCCTGCTGGGAATTGCCGGCATAGTGCACGATGAACCGCTGGTTCTCGTCGCGGGTTCCGCCCCCCGTCGAAGCCTCCTGCTCCTTCGCCTGCAGGATCAGCTGCTGTACGGCCTGGGCGCTCTTCTTGTCGGGGGCCTGTTTGAGGGCTTCCTCCCAGGCTTCGATGGCCCGGTCGAAATCGCGCAGCTCGAAATGGCAGCGACCGGTGCAATAGAGCAGGGAGAAATCGTTGGGGATCTGCTTCCTGGCCTTGTCAAACTGGGAAAGGGCGTCTTCATATTTTAGGGAGTTCATCTGGGAGATCCCCAGTTTCATCAGGCTGTCCAGGTGGTCTGGGTTCAGCGACAATGCCTGCTCGAACTTGCCGATCGCCCCTTCGAAATTGCGCAGGCCAAAGAACAGGTCTCCCCAGACGAAGGGCACCACGAAACTGTCGGGCGCCAGATCGGCGGCTTCGAACAGGAGGGGCTCGATCTCGGTCATGGCCTGTCCGCGCATGCTCAGGGCCTTCTGTAAGAGCAGCTCGGCCAGCATCTGCCTGGCTTCGCCGTTGTCGGGCGTCTTTTCGAGCAGGGAACGCATCTTCTCGATGCGCGCCTCGAGGTGCGCCGGGGTCAGCCCGCGGCCCTGGGGGCGCAACACAAGGGTCTCTTCGCGGGCGGGCGGGGCACCGGGCCCAGCATTGCGGGGATCGTCCACGACGCGGGCCGTTCCAGGCGCGCGGGGGCCATTCGCTCCTCCCTCGGAGGGCCGGATGGGCTCACCGGCCGTCCCCTCGTCTACCACCGCATCGCCCCCCGGCATGTCGTCACCTTCGGCTCGAACCGGAAAAGGCGCGCATGAAAGCATCCCAAGAACAGCCACGGCCATCCACATCATTCCCGCCCAAGGCGCCCAACCACGCATGCACCAGTCCTCCAGAAATAATCTGGTAGATCATCGAGGCAAATCGTTTGCTGAAGTGCGGATTCCCGAAAACCAACGGGACGAAACAAGCCGAACCTCCCGACGGCTACCACTCCCAATAATACGACTGCCCCGTGAGATCGACACCAGAATTCGGCGATATGACTTTCTGACGAGGCGAATACGTCGTGGGACGCATTTGCCCTGGCAGGCACCGCTCGAACTGGACCCCGTCAAACCACACCGAGTATGAGGCGATCGTGGGTGAGGTGTTGCGCAGGTAAAGGTAGGTCGAGCTCGCGAAGCTGGCATCGAACCCGATCGGAAACTTCAAATACAGACGGTACCAAGGATAGGCCCCCCCTGCAGGAGAAGATATACCGGCCGGAAGAGCGATCGCCCCACCAAGCAGTCCGGCCGGATGGGAAAACGTTTCCCCGCTGGAGAGAAGGAGAATGGCGAAAGAGGCGACCGGCATCCCGATCTCGTCGGTCATCACCATCCCGATTTCGGCACTTCCGGTGCCGGGGCAGACATACGCGGACAGCATGAAATCGGCGGAATCCGGGGCCAGGGGATAGGTCGAGGTGGGGATCTCCTGCCACACACTTCCAGAGCCCAGGCCTTGAGGACCTCCCGGGATGATCTCACAGACCAGATCGAACTGATCGCTCGCCGAGCCAGCGAACAAGATTTGGGGCTGTGGCCCGTACACACCCAAAGGCTGGTTTTTGTCGATGGGTCCGATGATCAGCTGAGCGGTGGCATATTGGGTCGGGAGAATCGGCTCGCTTTGGAAAAACGTGAAGCTCAGACTCGCCGCCGGAATCTCGTCGGGGGGTTTTTGAAGGGCGGACGCGCTCCAAGCCAGGCCGCTTAAATCAACGTTTCCAGTATTACGAAATCCGATGATGAGCGGCAGGGAGTTCATGGCGCGAGCGATTTTTCCGGCATCGATGGTAGTCGGGAGAATGTCCAGCCTGGGCATGGGGAGAACCGTCGCCTGAACCGGAGCAATCGCCGCAAACTCCCAGGCATCGATGAGGTCGTTGTGGTTGCGGTCATCCCAGATCGTCCATTGGCCGCTGTAGACCCCTGGAGGCTGCCAGAAGGGGCCGAGATGAACCGAGATCGAGGCGGTCAGGACTTGGCCAGGGACCATAGTGACCGGCAAAGCCGGCAGAATTGTCACCGAGCTGCTGGGAATCGAGTCAGCCCCTTTGGTGAGGTCGGTGATCCGGCTTTTGAGATTGACAAGATTGATCAGCCCTGAATTGGTGACCGTACAAGCGGCTGAGGCGGAGTCGGTGGCAGGATTACCCGCTGGAAGGTTGATCGTGGCTGGAGCAACCGAAAGGAGAGGGGTGACAACCTGAACGCGAATGGTCAACGAAGCGGCAGGTTCCATTCCTGGGTCGTACAGGTTCAGAAGAGGATTATGGTCGTCTTCGAAGAAATAGGATATTCCTTGAAAGACCAGATCAGGGGTCGCCGTCGGGATATTAACGGTCAGAGTCGCCGGTTCGCTGACCGGCAACCCGACAGGTGGCGTGGCCATGGTCGGCAACGGATTGGGGAGGATGGAGAGGCTCGAGGTGGGAATCGAATTGCCGCCGCTGACCAGGGGATTCCGATGCCAACGCGGATCGGAAAGGGCGGCATTCCCGATATTTTGCGCCAAGAGCGACGCGCTCAACACATCGTTGCGAGTCGCATAGCCAAGATCGATGACATTGGGCTGGAGCTGCAAGACTTTCTGCGAGGTGACCGTCAGAGCGAGGGGAATCGAGGCTGCCGTCTCCAGGGGGTGCCTGATCCCATCGTTATCGCCGTCTTCCCACATCCAGAGGGTGCCGGTATACACGCCCGCCGTTTGTCCCCAAGGAACGTTCGCTTGTACCGCCACGGTTTTCGTTTGACCGAGCAACAAATTGCCGATCAGAGGCGAGGGCACAAAAACCAAGGCGGAAGAGGCGATCGGATCGCCGGGCCCGATGAGGTCAGTGACGACCCCCTTGGTACGGTTCAGGGTGAGAGTGCCAGTGTTTTTCACCGACACCGATTCGGCCGGGGTGGTCTGCGCGGGGGGACCAGACAACGATAACGGCGGTGGATTGATGATCTGAAGATCTTGATCGCCGACCTCGAGGCGGATGTCACAGCTGCACCACGGTTCATCAGGATCGAAGGCCCCGTTCAGATCGATATCACCGTAGATGGTGATCTTGCCCCAGTAGACACCGTAAGGTTGGCTGGCAGGGACATCCGCCCGCAACTCGGCGGTTCCGATCGCGCCGTTGGTCAGACCAGGGGCAGGAGCAGGAACGACCGACAACTGCCCGGCCGACAGGATATCACTGCCCTTGGTCAGGTCGGTAATACCGCCCCGAATGGCCGGGATAGGCAAACTTCCCGCATTGCGGTAGGAGAAAGAGGTAAGTTTGCTGGTCCCCGCTCGAACCCCGCCGAGGTCGATTGTTCCCTGCAAAGGGTAGAGTTGGTAGAATTCTTTAACCTCGAAGCGGGCGGTTCCGTTGGCCCTCGGTTCGTGGGGATCGAGTATCTGATCCCCGGTGAGATCTTCGAACCAGGTAAAGGTCGCCAAATAGGTGCCGGTGCCAGTCCCGCCGGGAACGTACACGTTGGTCGAGGCGATTTCGCTCAACCCCGGGTTGACGCGGGCTGGCGCCTGCAAGGCGACGTCATCCGTCGCGACAGTTCCAGGCTGGTCTTGATTGGTAAAGACGGTCGATTGGGCGCGCAAATGAGTCAAAGGGATCTGTCCAGAGTTCCCGACCTGGGTGGTTCTGGTCGGAAGCGCCCAGGTCGGAGTGCCAAACCCGAAATCGAAAACCGCCGGGGTCAGGGTCAGACTTTGCGTTCCCACCCACCACTTCAAACGCACCGTATCGAACGATTCCGATGCGCTTCGCACCCCGTTGAAATCAGCATCGTTGAACAAAACCCCATCAACCGAATAGACACCGGCAGGTTGTGCCGGCGGCACATAGACACGAACGGTGGCCGATCCCACCCCGTCGAGGGCGAGCGGCCCTGGGTTCGCCGGCACAAAGGCGATGTCGGGCAAAATCTCAAA
Organism: Candidatus Ozemibacteraceae bacterium; assembly: GCA_937998695.1. GTDB lineage: Bacteria > Muiribacteriota > Ozemobacteria > Ozemobacterales > Ozemobacteraceae > Ozemobacter. The sequence goes on along the minus strand of CALLCO010000094.1, from coordinate 5,856 downwards.
GCGGAGATGGGCGATGGGCTGGTTCCCGACGCCGACGAACGTAATTGACTCAGAAGCACTCCAGGTGCCCGGTTCGACGATACCAAAATCGATCTCGTCGTTGACGATGATCGCTCGTGCCAAGGTCGCCACCGTAACGGTCGAGAACACCAGATCATACGGATCACTGGTCTCGATGAACCCCGTATTGTTGTGGTCTTCGTACATGGCCATCGTCGCGATATAGACCCCTGGAGGTTGATTGGGGGGAACTCCAAAGCGCGCTTCGAGAATGACCCACCCGGTCGTCGCCAAACTGAATGGGGTCGCGGGATTCAGAGAAAGGTAACTGCCAGGAATGGACTCGGTGATGCTTTTGCGCATCGAAAAGGCACCGATGTCGATGATGGGAAGGGCATGATTGCCGGTGCTGCTTACCTTGCTGAAGAGAGGCAAACTCGTGCTTCCGGGGTCTACGGTCCCGAAATCCCAGACGGAGGAGGCCAGATCTAGAGCTTTCCGGTACACCGTGATCGAAGGCACGCCTTGAATGAGGGGGAGATTCGTCGTCGTCACGGTGTTAATTTCGATTTTCTGTGGCCCACCCCCGGGCGCCAGGCGGATCGCGGTGGAGGCGCCGCTGAGGCCGGAATCCGCCACGGCCTGAAGCGTGTAGGCGAAAGATCGGCTTTCCCCGGGCGGGAGAAGATAATTGTTGACCCCTGGGACCGGACCGGAATAGAGAGTAAGGCTCCCGACACTCCCGGGCGCGTAACTGATGGTGAAGGCATTAGGTCGAATCTGGGCGTTGGTCGAAGTCGAGATGTTGGTCACCGTGAGGGTTGCCGGAATGATGTCCCCCAGGAAACACGAATTCCGATCGAAGGTGAGAGAGGTGGTGAAGGTGGCCGGTTGATGCACATTGAAATTTTGCACGGCCAGGATGTTGCCGACAGTCGCGTCGTCCCCGTCGTCGATGACGATCAGCCAGGTCGACAGGGTCGCCGTATTGACGGGAACAGCGAAAAAGTGCTCCACGATGCCGCCGGTGCCGGTATTCAGAGGAGTTAATATTCCGAGGCCAGGGGTCGTCGGAGGAAACGGCTCTAAGGAATCATAAAACCGCATGCGCACCGAGGTGTTGGCTGGCAGATCGGTCCCGCGAGCATAGAGCGTCTGCCCCGTATTGAACGAATATTGTTCGTTGGTATAGGTTGAAGAGCGGTAGCACCAAACTCGTGATCCGGCGATGGTCCAAGTGGCGATCCCCCCGTTGATCATGGTTGAAACAGGGTTGTTCACATCTTCGAACCAGATGCGGCCGGTCATGGTCGCGGGGCCAGCCGCTGCGTTCGAATTGACATTAATGAAGACCCGGAGCACCACCGACGAGTTCCCCGCCACCAAGAAGGGGAAGGAGGTCGGGCTCGCCACGGTGTAGGTGCCGAAAGCTGGCGTAAAGAGAATTTGAGCGTTGGTGATGCGGGCTGTCGCCTCGCCGGTATTTCGTAGGTGCAGTTCGATCGGAATGTTTTTTTGGTTCCGGTAGACGAGCGTCGGCGTGGCGGTCAGAGCCGTAATCGTGGCGACCGCCGGCGTCTGAATGAGGCACCACGACGACGTCACAGAGGCAATCGGCAAAACGGCATCACTGTTGCCGTCGAACCCCTGACCGCTGCCTTCGACCGCAAACGTGCCGGTGCCGACGGCCTGAAAATTCCACGTGAATGTTCCTGTCCCGTAGCCGGGAAGATCGAGCGAAGCGGGGATGGGACCAACCAGTTGAGTCGCCGTTCCCGTACCGGAACGGACCAACGCAGAAGGAACTATACCGATAGCTCCCGCTCCCCCCGTGTTGCTCACGGTCATTTTCACCGGAAAGACTTGCCCGAGGGAGACCAAAGACGGAATAGCGAACTCGGCGGTGGCCGAAGCACTCGTGACGATCGCGAAATTCGTCTGGGCCGGGGAATAGGTATTGAGCGGATTGGTGATCCGAACCGTATAGATTCCATAGGCAAACGTATTGTCGATCGTCAACTCGGCCACCAGAGTACCGCTCGCATCGCCAAAGCCGATGACGGTCGCCCAGCCGATCTCCAGGCCGTCAGGATCGAGAAATCGAATTGCGTATTCCTTCAACGGAGCGAGATTTTCGGCTTTCGCGAACACCTTGCTCGTTCCCGAATCCGGACGGGTGAAACTGGGAGCAGGATACAGAAAAGAGGCGTCTTTGTACGTCAAGATTTTCTCGCCCTGAATCAGCCACTGCCCTGGTTGCGCAGCGCCAAATACCGATAGCGGCCCTCCCGTCACCGCATCGGTTCCCGAAGCGCCGGCATCGATCTGGGCGGTTCCGGTGGGGGACTCTTCGGCCAAAGAGACCAAGACCCGAACCGATATCACCGAGTTGCCGGGCAAGGTGGCGGGCATCGGGCTGCCGGAGACGACCTCCGTATAGCTGCCGAGACTGAAGAAAAGGGGAGTTGAACCGACCGATGCCTCCGTCTCACCGACATTAAACACTTCTACATCGACTGGAACGTTCGCTTGGCCACGATAAACGATCGGCGGAACCGTTACCAGACCGATGGCCAGGCTGGCGGGGTTTTGTACTACCCACGAATCGAGCAACGCCGAAGTGGTCGCCTGGACTTTCAGAGCAGAATCATACGTGCTTTCGCCCCACGCCAGGCCGTTGATGAAGGCCAGGCCCGAAGGCGATTCGGGCAGCACGGTGACGCTGAAGGTGGCGATCGCCGTGCCCCCGCCGTTAATGATCGTCCCACTGGCGGGCGAAACCAAATTGACGAGATAGCTTCCAAGGTCGAAGGTCAAGGAAGCGGTGTGAAAGCGAAGCGGCACATACCCGGTATTGCGCAGGTGCAGGCGAACATCGATGCCTCCTTGTCCCTTGTTGACCTGCGTCCACGCCGTATTGACCTGATCGATGACGAGATTGGCCCGAGAACGAATGACCACCCAGGCCGTAGTGTCGGCTCCATTGTCCGACAAGGTCACCAGGCCATCGGTGCCCTGAACATAGCCGTTTATATATGTGTACCCATTTAGATTGCCCGAGGTCGTGGCGATCGTCACCAGAAAACCGATCGTGGTCGAGCTCCCCGGGTTCAGTACCAAAGGAAGAGGAGTGATCCGTTCAAATGTCGCTGAGGCAGCTGCTGGGGAGAAGGTCAGAGACGCGACCGTAATCGTCAGTGGGGAGGAAAAATCATTGGTGATGGTCATCGAGGCGGGGAACGTTTGTCCTTGCGAAACGTCACTGTGGACCGCCAAACGGCTCGTACTGTTGATTGTGATGAACCCGACATCGAATCGAATACGATCGAGGGAAGGGGCATCGCCGACGGCTCGCTTTTTAAAAACCGCCCGATATTGCAAATACCGATGGGCCGGCAGGGTCAATGGCCCGCCGCCAGCCGCAACCGCTTCCGTCGCTACCCGATGCGCGAGATTCCAGGCAGGAAATGTGGTGGTCGACGAGGTGCGCACATACAGGTCGACCGCCCCGCCGCCCCCGGTAACCCAATACTGAAAACTTGCCCAGGTCGGACTGTCGCTGCGGGCATCGAAAATCCGGGAATCATAGTGGGCGACGCTGGTCAAATTCGGCGCGGCGGCGGTCTGATTGGTCGGATCGGAAACCGCCGCAGAGGTAAACGCATGGCACGACTGGAAGAAATGAAGGAGATTGCGGTTGGTTCCTTCGACGAGAGGGGAGACTTTGGGGTCGCGGCTCCCGTCAGTGCAAGAGAGCCAGTTGACCCCATCCCCGCGGCTGATCCCGGCGGTATGATGGATCGTCGCGTTCAGGGGGTTGTCCGGAGGGGTGAATGAGAGATCCCAGAGGGCGTTGTAATTGAGGACATCGTACCGGAACGTGATATCGCCAAACCGAAAAAGAGCGACCTGAAACACATACATCTCGTTGGGGGAAACGAACCGGTTGGCCGACCAAGTGTAGAGTCTTCGGTAGTCAGTGGTACCCCCGCCGAGAGTCTGTTCGTAGAGACCGGCGTTGGTCGGGACTGTCCCGTTGATCATGAGGTTGAACCAAAATGGGGCGATGGTAATACGGTCATGAGCCGGATTTCCGATGAAATCGTTCCAGGTGTTGATCGGCTGACTGTAAGAAGCCAACGCGCTGGTGCTGGCCACACAGAGATAGCCATTCGTGGAGACATGCACCGTGTTGGTCGCGTAATCGAAAAAGGGGAAGGTCGGATATCCGGCGGTGGTCGGCAGGGAACGGCGCTCGATTCCCTCGTCGGCGGGGGATGGCGAAGTCATGAATCGTGTGCCGAACGTCTCGGTGGTTCCATACACAAGCTGGCGTGAGTACCAGGGAGAGTATTCCCACTGACTGGTGCGCGTGCAACCGTAGGTCCAGGGGTTGGCCGGGGGCGCCGCGCTGCTGTTTCCCCAATAAATCCAATAAGTTACCGTCTGATTGTATCGCTGATTGGCGAGCGCATGGATCACCACCGAATGTACCCACGGCCCTGCCGTGGTTTCGGCCATCACCGACGCGGGAACTTCTTGTCCAAGTTCGTTGGCGACCCGAATCTCGGCCGCACTGCGACCGGCGGGCAATTGCCCCGCCGGAATGGCCACGGAAAAACGGCAAGGGGCGTTTACCCGGTCAGTCCAAGAGAGCGAAGTAGTGCGTGGCGTAATGGCAATTGGAAGGCGATATCGCCAGAACCCGCCCCCTGAATTGGAAAAAGAGATCGGACGAACTCCCCCGGCAGGATCAGGAATGGCCATGACACGATTCTGACTGTTGTTGAAATACGTGCTTGAGGCATTATCCTCGAATGGAGCATTCGCTGGGACAAAAAACGGCAATGATGTCGACCAAGAAGTCCAGAAGGTGTTCGAGGGCGTTCCCCACCAATCCGGTCGCCCCATCCCGACCTCTAGGTACCATGTAGTTGAGGCGGCCAAGGTGAGGGCCTGGGTTACGTTCAAGGGGCGTTGATTGTAAAAATTGATGGCACCGACATTGGTCCCACCCCTGGGGGCGGTACGCCAGACGGTGTAGGTATGGGTCCATTGGCCGAGGTAGGGCGGCCAGGATCCGTAGTGGAGGTCTCGGAGGGGCTGAATGGTCATGGGGCTGCCGGTCAGCCCGACTTTCGGCAGAAAACGCCATACTTCTTCAGAATCGGAGGAGATAAGGCCACTGGTATCGCGCGTGCGCACCGTATAGAAGAATTCCTGCCCGTAAGACCACCCGGCCGTGTTATCATCGAAAGAGAGTTGAGTCGCCGTTCTCGTAGCGATCTGCACTTCCGCCCCCGAAACCGTGCTGCGACAAATCAGGTAATTGGCAATCGAAGCGACCGTCTGCAAGGGATGGTGAGCGTAGATGATCCGGTTGAACGCGGAATAGGACTCGACTCTGACATTGATGGGCGGGAATGGCTGACCAGCCGCAGGTTGTATCCCTGCCATGAAAAAGATGATACCCGAAAAAAACAGACATAGGCTTCGCCGAGATAATAATTTCATAGATACTCCCTCTCCGTTGGGAAAACTGGTGTGGGGACGCCTGTTTCGCTGGGATTGGGGTCAGGCGATATCGTGTTAGCTGGTTGTTCGGCCGCTTCTTCGGGATCTTTTCCGACCACCACCCTCCCGACGACCCAAGAAAGCGGGTGGGCGCAGGCAAGGTTGAGATAGGCCAGCTCGGCATCACTTTCTTGGTCAGTGGTGATAAGAAGCAAGGGCCCAGGAAAAAGGTCGAGCCAACGCAAATCGGTTGGTGTGGCAAGAGGCGGGAGATCAATCACGGTCAGATCATACCGGGAACGCCAGGTTGGCTGGGTTCGGCGCCAGGCCCTGATAAGGTCT
>CALLCO010000093.1 GCA_937998695.1 Candidatus Ozemibacteraceae bacterium | reverse complement strand
CGTACCGGTCGGCGAGGTGAATCGATTTTACCTGATGGAAGGGGATCAGCATGGTTTTTCCTTTGACCTCGACTTTCATCAAGGGGAAATTCTGGGTCTTGTCGGCATATTTGATGGCGCAGAGATAGTCGACGTCGCTGGTGGTGGCCAGCTGCACCTGCTGCCCGGACAGGATCAGCTCGTTGATAGTGTGCTCGGATGACTTGATGTCGAGCCCTTCGTTCACGGCTCGGAATTTCCGGCTCAGTTCGCGGGTCAGCTTCATCAGGAACTCCACGGCGAGCGTGGGGTTCTGCTTCTTGATCATCGCGAAATGCTCGCTGGTAAATTTGGCGATCTTGACCGGCCCGACCGCGGTGGCACTAGCCGAACGGACCATGTTGTCGACGAAGGCCACTTCCCCGAACAGGTCGTATTTGTCGAGCAGGGTGAGGATCTTCAACTGGCCGGCCAGGAGCTTGTGGATTTTGACCCGGCCGCTCAGCACGAAAAACAGGGCGGTCGATTGGGAATTCTCGTCGATGATCGACTGTTCGTCCTCGTAGGAGGCCTCTTCCATCAGCGAGGCCAGCTGCTCCAGGGCTTCCATGGAAAAACCGGACAGAATATCGAATTCTTTCAGGTTCTCGGCCAGTGACACCAAGATGCCTCCTACGCGTGATCTGCTCCGGGGACTGCGGTCCAGGGGGGGAACGGGAACTGCCGTCCTGCCTCGCCGGGTGCCCGGGTCACCGCCGATTCTAGCAGGACCCCCCCCACCCGCAATCTCCGCTTGCCACCCTCCGCCCCTCTGGACAGCGCGCTTGTCCGTCGGTGGCGAGGATCTGACCGTTCTGGCCCTCCCCAGTCCGGTCATGCTACCCTGTTGGGGAATGGTGGGACCCGGAATGAATTTCGAAATCCGCTCTCCCCAGCTTTGGCTGGCCATTTTGGTGATCGGCCTGGCTATCGCCGCCGAGTTGACGAATCCTGCCCGCACCCCCTCACCGTCCGCCACCGGGCCAAGCGGCCCCATCCTGCCGGCGGAACTCCCCCTCGGCAAACCCCGCCGTCAACCATGTATTCGGGGTGGAACGGTCATGCACCAGGCGATCCTGGCCGGTCGCCTCGACCTCGTGCGGGCCGAGTTGGCCAACGGCGCCGACCGGGAGGTGCGCACCTCCCTCGGGCGAACTCCCCTGCTGGTGGCCTGCCTCGCCGGCCAGGCCGAGGCGGTCGACCTCCTGCTCGACGCCGGAGCCAAACCCGATGTGGCCGACAAGGACGGAACCACCCCCCTGATGGCGGCGATCCAGAACCGGCTGTCCGCCCAGGCCAAGCGCCTGATCGAAGCCGGCGTCGACATCCATCGGGCCGACAAGGATGGGTTGACCGCCTTGCATTGTGCCGCCAAGATGGGCGATGTCGACGCCGCCAGGCTGCTATTGCTCAAAGGGGCCAAGGTGAACGCCGTCTACGTCAATGGCTGGACCCCGCTCCACTACGCCGCCCGCGAGGGACACGCCGAGATCGTCCAGTTCCTGCTCGCCAAGGGGGCCGACCCGACGGCGCGTATCGCCTGGGGCTGGCGCCCCGGGGACCTGGCCCGGGGGCGGGGTCACATCGAGATCGCCCAGACCCTGGACCGCCGGGGGGAGTTTTAGTTCTGCCCTCGGGCAACCTGCTCGTTCGATCCTGACTGCGTGGGGCGAATGCCCGCTTTTCTCAGACCGGGTGGCCTTCGGCCATTCTCGCGTCAGGCCGCTCCCTGCCCTCCGAATGCCGGCCAATCGCGGCGAAGGATGAGACCGGCTTCCCTCGAGAGGCCTGGGCGGCCCCGCAGCTCCTGCCGCCGCACTCGGCGGCGGTCCTCACGGCCGCCGGCCGGTCCCATCGCTTTTCGCTCTTGGGGCGCTCGGGGCCATTCCATTGCCTTTCTGGGAGAGTGCCCAAAGGCCTTCAGGACGGGAAACGGTTGACATTGGCCCTGCCTGACAGCGGCCGGCATCGACCTCTACGAACAGCTGATCCTGCGGAAATACGAGTTCTGACGGGAATCAGCGCTTCCCCACCGACACGTGGAAGAGGGGCGCCCCGTCGAGCGTAAAGCCGCCGATGATGGCCTGGCCCTCGGGGCCGGCCAGCCAGTGGATGAACCGGATCGCTTCCTCGGTCCGGGCCGATGGCACTTTGGTGTGCGACACCGCGATGACGGCATAGGGATTTCTCAACTCGTCCGGATTCTCGTAGATCACCCGCATGGGCAGACGCCGGCGCAGGAACAACCAGGTGGCCCGGTCGCACAACACGTAGGCGTGCTTTTCGAACGCCACCTGGAGGGTCTCGCCCATGCCCTGCCCGGCCTCGAGATAGGTGGCCCCCGTCGGGATCCCGCCCACCTTGGCCCACAGCTCGAGCTCCCGCAGATGGGTTCCCGACTTGTCGCCGCGGGAGACGAACGGCTGTCCGGCGGAAGCGATCGCCTGCAGAACGGCCGCCGCGGTCGGGTGTCCGGCGGCGCCAGCGGGGTCGGCGGTGGGGCCAAGGATCAGGAAATCATTGGCCATGAGGTCCCAGGCGTGCACTCCGTACCCATCGGCCACGAACCGGTCTTCCAGCGGTCGGGAATGGACCAGCACGACATCGGCATCTCCGGCGCGGGCAATCTCGAAGGCTTTGCCCGTACCGACCGCCACGGCCTTGACCCGGACGCCGGTGGCGTTCTGATAGGCCGGCAACAGCACGTCGAGCAGGCCGGTGAGCTGCACCGAGGTGGTGGTGGCCAACACCAGGCCGCCGGAAGCCGGGCCTGCCGTGGCGGAGGGCAAATGTCCCAGCCAGGGTGATATCACCCCCCCCACGACCACCAGAATCAGGAGCCCCCAGGGGAGGGACGATCCGGTTCCTTGTCGCACGGAAATCCCCCTTAGACGAAAAAAAGCAACAAAAAAAAAACTGATTCCACCTAAATTATACCTTTGAGGCTGTGCACGAATGCCAAAAACGGGCATTTTTTCTGTACGGTCCACCAGCAAACATGCTCCAGATCAAGGGTGCTTTGTACCAGAAGCCCGAAAAACGGCTTCATGCAACAGGCTCGTTATACCATAAATTTACTATTTGTACACTATAAAAAATGCTATTCATGCAACAGGCTCAGAAGAGGTCGAATATCTGAGGATGCACGTCGTCTGGCGAGAGTGACCCGGACTTGTTCTTCTGGTTGAGGTCGACGACTTCCTCGCCGGAAGGGCCTTCCCGCTGTTCGAAGGTTGCCAACGGTTCCCCGGGGTCGTAGGAATGGATGCGATGGCCGGGAACGGCGGGTTGGGCGCCCACCACCGCGGTCAGAGCCAGCACCAGCAGGCAGCCCAGAACAAGGCCGAGCCGCCGGGACCGATTGTTCATGCATTTCCCTCCTCGTCTGGGGCTGGTGAGGCCAGCCCCTTCCGATTCATCACTTCAACGGGTGGGGGTTGTCAACGGCGCGGGGCAGGCGCAGTTCGCGTTGCAGCCCGATCAGCCATTTCTGGAACATGACCAGCACAGATATATCGAACATACCGTTCCTCCTTTCGCAGGAACCGGTCAGACCACTGACCAAGATCATCGGGGTTCCGCCAGGCGCCACTCGCGCCTCATCCGGATCAGCCACTCCTGGAACAACAACAACATGGTGCTTTCACACATGACTCGTTTCTCCTTTCGCAGGATCCGGCCTTTCAAAGCATATTTCGTGCCATGTCGCCGGAGAGGCTCGAATCCGAGCCTGGATCCGTCTGATGGTAGGGATGAAACCGGCTCCAGGTGAGGATAAGCCGCCGTGGGTGGAGGGAAAACGATGGAGAGAGCGGCCTGCACGGGCACATCAGCAAAAAGACGATTGTGCAAAAAGTGGACAGCGCGAGGGTGGATGGTGGATGATAGGGAAGATTCGGGAAGCCTACGCCGGTCCCAAAGACTTCCATGGTCTCGACCACCGGTCTGGTGGGCAGATTTCCTCCCACCCAAGCGAATCGATTGACCCATGGATTCCCTTCGCGGTAGCCTGCCTGCAGACCGCTCGAACCCCCTTGAGGAGGAACCACATGCAACCCCATGTCAAATTGGCCGAAGGCCAGATTCCCCCCTACGTGCTGGTCTGCGGCGACCCCGCCCGCGCCGAGCAGATCTCGCGCCTGATGCAGGACCCCAAGGAACTGGCCTACAACCGCGAGTACCGAACCTTCGTCGGAACCTACGAGGGCGAGAAGGTGGCGGTGACCTCGCACGGTGTCGGCTCGGCCGGGGCCGCCATCTGCTTCGAGGAGCTCATCAAGGTCGGGGCTCGCGTGCTGATCCGGGTTGGCACCTGCGGCAGCCTGACCGACAAGCTCGGCCAGGGCGACCACATCGTGGCCAGCGCGGCGGTGCGCGAGGACGGGGTGAGCAGCCTGCTGATTCCTCTGGGCTACCCCGCCGTCGCCGATCTGCAGGTGATCCAGGCTCTCGAGAAGGCCTGCCAGGATGTGAAAGCCCCCTACCAGCGCGGCATCATCCTCGCCTCCGATGTCTTCTACCCTGGTCTGTTGCCCACCTCGCTCGAGCTCTACAGCAAGGCCAACGTCCCCGGCGTCGAGATGGAGTGCGCGACCCTGTTCGTCATCGCCTCGCTGCGCGGGGTCAAGGCCGGCGGTATCGCCACGGTCGACGGCAACCCCCTCAAATGGCAGGATGGCAACTACGACCCCCACGGCGAGAAGGTCGCCCAGGGCAAAGCCCGCATGCTGAACATCGGCCTTGCCGCCGTGGCCGCCCTTAGCCGCGCCAAGGCCTGACCGGGAAATGTCTGCCGGGAAATGTCTGGCCTGGGTTGCCGCCCCGGAGGAGGAGGGGGCATGACCGTCGCGGCTCTCCTAGGGGACGTCTCTCCCTCACCTTCCCATCTTCCAGGACACGGGTCGGAAGGGGCGGTTCGACCAACCTCGGGAGGTTTCCCATGACGCCGGGAATTGGCGCCGACGGGCATCCACCAGGCGCCCTGGCCGGCCGGCCGTTCCTGTTGCTGTTGCCCTATCCGAGCCTGTCGGGGCTCGAGCTGTTCGGGCTGCGGTTCGCGCGCGACCTGCTCGACCGCGGCCTGCCGGCGGCCGTGGCCTCGCCCCCCGGCGGCCTGATCGCTGACCAATGCGTGAGCCGGGGGGTGCCCTGGGTGCCGCTGCCGGTGCTCTGGCGCTGGGACCCGCGGGCCGTGGCCCGCCTGGCCGGTTTCCTGCGCGAGGGGAACCCCCGCGCCGTCGTCGCCTTCCGCTCCCAGGCGATCTACCCTTTGCACCTGGCGCGTCTGCTGACCCGCTCGCGCACGCCCTTCCTGCTCTTCTACCGCCTCGGAGCCGGCAACCAGCCCCGGCGCGACCCGCTCCACCGGGTGCTGTTCCGCCACCTCGCGGCTGTCGTGCCGAACGCCGACCACGTGCGCAACAAGATCCTGCTCAAATGGGCGATCGATCCCGCCAAGGTGGTCTGCATCAAAAGCGGCATCGACATCGGCCGCTACCGGCCCGACCCCTCCCGCCGCGCCGCCTTCCGGCAGGCGTTGGGCCTGCCCGCCGACGCCTTCGTCATCGGCAACACCGGGCGCATCCATCCCGAGAAGGGGTCGGCCATCCTGCTCGAGACCCTGTTCGGCCCGGGCGGGCCGGGGTGCGACCGGGCCGACCTGCACCTCGTCTACGTCGGCCGCGAATATCGTCCCGGCTACGGCGACGACCTACGGGCCCGGGCCGCCGCCCTCGGCGCGGCCGACCGCTTCCATCTGGTGCCCTTTCGCGACGACGTCGAGGCGGTCTACCCGGGCTTCGACCTGTTCGCCCTCGCCGTCACCGCCGTCGAGACCTACGCCTACGTCGCCCTCGAGGCGATGGCCTGCGGGGTGGTGCCGGTGGTGCCTTCGACCGGCGGCATGAAGGAGATGTTCACCAACGGCCGGGAAGGCTTCTTCTTCCGCCACCGTGATCCCGACGATCTGCGGCGCGTGCTGGCCGAAGCGCTGGCCCTGCCCGCACCCGCCCGCGCCGCGATGGCCGCCGCCGCCCGTGCCCGCATCGAAGCCACCGCCAACTGGACCACCATGATGGAGGCCTACCTCGCCCTCTTCCGCCGCCTCGGCATTCCCACTGCGGCGGCGGGCGGGGAATAGGGGTCTCCCCGGCCGTGAATCATTCCGGATCCTTCCTCCTTAGCGCTTGTTGCGTAAAACGGTTCTGCGAGTTTTCAGGACACATCTGCCAAGTTCTGGAGAGCATCGGTTGGTAGACGGTACAGGAAAAGCGGCTATTTCTGGGATTCTTGTAACTGGCTCGATAGACCGTCCATTCGGAAATGGTGGCCGGATCAGGGGCGCTATGTACGTGGCGAGCAAAAAACCGATTCATGCAACAGGCTCGATCGTTTTTTGGCGATCTATGGTGCCTTTTTCCTTTGCGTTTACCCTGCCATCAGTCATGAGGAAGAGATTCCGCCGCTGGATTGCCGATGGGCAAGGAATCTGGGAAAACGGTGCCATGCCGATCCGTCGCCGGGTTCTGGGGGTGATGCTCGCCGCCTTCGCCGGCCTGGCGTTGACGCTCTCGGGCGCTGCCCACGCGGAACCGCGCGAACTCCTTTTCTGGAACTTCTGGGACCCCGCACTGGTGCGACCGGTCATCGACCGGTTCGAAGCCGCACACCCCGAGGTCCGCATCCGGAGCGAGCAGCTGCCTTGGAACACCGGCCTCGACAAGGTCGTCACCGCCCTGGCCGCCGGCCGGGCTCCCGACATCTGCGAACTCGGCTCGACCTGGACGGGGCGGTTCATGTCCCAGGGCGTGTTGATCGACCTCTCGGGTCAGGTGGAAGACCTGCTCCCTCACTACCGACTTTGGGAGGCCGCCACCTGGGAGGGCCGCACCTACGGCATTCCCTGGCTGGTGAGCACCCGGGTGCTGTTCTTCAACAAGGCTTTGTTCCGAGCCGCCGGCCTCGACCCGGCGCGGCCGCCGGGAACCTGGGACGAACTGCTGGCGGCCGCCCGGGCCATCCATCGCCCTCCCGAGCGAGTCTACGGGTTCGGCATGAACGCCGGCGAGGCCCATGTGTTGTACAAGAAGTTTCTGCCGTTTGTCTGGGGGGCCGGCGGTACCGTGATCGACCCCGATGAGACTTTCCGCTTCGACGGGCCCGCCACCCGCGAGGCTCTCGCCTTCTGGAGCCGCCTGCGCGAATACAGCTACCTCGAAAAGCAGGACCTGCTCGACGAGGCCTTCATGAAGGGAAGCCTCGGACTGGAGATCTCGGGCTCCTGGAACTTCGCCCGCTTCCCGCGCGAGGCGCCCGGCCTCGAGTTCGGGGTCGCCCCCCTGCCGCGACCGGCCGCCGACCGGGGTTTTTCCGCCTCCTTCACCGGCGGACAGGTGCTGGCCCTGTTCAAGAACTGCCGTCATCCCGGGATCGGCCTCGAGTTCATCAAATTCCTGACCCGGCCCGAGAACACGCTTCCCATTACCTGGGCCACCATGGTCAGCTTCCCGGCCCATCGCGGGGCCTACGCCGACCCCCTGTTCACCGACGACCCCCGGATGCAGGTCTTCGTGCAGCAGCTCGAGACGGCCGTCCACCCGCCGATCCACCCGCAGTGGGTCGAACTGGAGGCGATCATCAACCAGGCCATCGAGCGGGTGCTGGTGGCTGGCGAGCCGGCCTCGCCCACACTGGCCGGGGCCGCCCAGGCCTGGCGGGAGGTCCTGGCCCGGGCCCGCGAACGCCGCGCCCGCTCCGACCAGGGGTCCGGCCGCGCCGGACACCACGCCCCCTGGCAGACCGGATTGCTGCTGCTGGGCGTGACCGGCCTGTTGATCGGGGTGATCTTTCTGGCCGTGCTCGGTGGCACGCAGCGTTCCTCGCCCGACCCCGCCCCCACGCTCGGGTTCCTGCTGCCCTGGCTGACCACCTTCGTGCTGTTCTGGCTCTACCCGCTGCTCTTCTCGTTGGTCGTCAGTTTCACCGATTTCGACGTCTTCCAGCCGGGCGCGATGCGGTTCGTCGGGGCAAGCAACTTCGCGCGGGTATGGCGCGATGCCGAGTTCCGGGGGGCCTTCGCCAACACCCTCGTGTTCGTGTTGGGAACGGTGCCCGCCACGACGCTGCTGGGGCTGGCTCTGGCCCTGCTGGTGCAGCGCGTTCGGATCGGGCAACGGGTCATGCGGTCCGCCTTCTTCCTGCCGTCGATCCTGTCCCTGGTGGTGGTGGCCACCATCTTCAAGTCGTTCTACGCCCCCGACGGGATGGTCAACGCCGTGCTGGGCGTGGCCGGCCTGCCCGGACGGGCCTGGCTGGTCGACCCGGCCTGGGCGCTGCCGGCCGTCATGGCCCTCGAGGTCTGGGCCACCGCGGGGTTTGCCATGATCCTGTTCCTGGCCGCCCTGCAGGCCATTCCATCCCATTTTTACGAGGCGGCCGAAGTGGAAGGGGCCACCGCCTGGCAACGCTTCCGTTTCGTGACCCTGCCGATGATCCGCTCCATGACCCTGTTCGTCGTGGTCGTCACCACC
>CALLCO010000092.1 GCA_937998695.1 Candidatus Ozemibacteraceae bacterium | reverse complement strand
AGGGGAAGCTGTACCAGTCTTGCAGGGTTCCGTCTCCAGGCGAAGCCGAAGCGATGCACCCTGCCTGACGGGCAGAATGGATAGCTGCCGCCCTGCTTTCAGGACCGGACGGGGAGCGATGTTGGGGCGAACCTCCGACGAGGGGATGGCGGTCAGAACTCGTTGAAGGCGTCGGGAGATACCCGCTCATCCCGCCAGGAGAGCAGGCGGAAGGCGGCATAATCGAGGCTGCCCGCCTCGGTGGTCATGCGGGGCAGCGATTCGTCATAGAGCTTGCGTCGAGTCGGCTCGGTGTAGGAGCCTCCAGTGATGCGCTGGATCTGATAGAGTTCGAGGCGGATCTCGGAGCCGAACAGCCGGTGGATCATCTCGCCGCGGTCGGAATGTTTGAGGCCGACCCCGGTGGGGACACACGTTTCGTCGGAGCCGATCTCGTCGAATAATTTGATGTAATCGGGGCCGGCATAGAACTCGCGGTTGCGCTTGCCGCACGAAATGAACATGCCGTTGGTGGTCATCTCGGGGTAGAACAGGAAGTCGTCGCTCTGGTCGGGTTTGAGAGGGGAATTATAGGCGGTGCCGTTCCGCATCTCGTTCCGGAGGGCTTTGAGAAGTTTGTACACTCCGAATTTCCCGTCGCTGGGGGAATTGCGTTCCATTTTTTTCGCTTCGTAGAGTTCAACGTATTTCTTCCAAACGCTTCGGCAGAGGTTGTCGAAATCGGTGTCGTTGTAGATCGCCCCGGAAGTGTCGCGGTGCTGGGCGAATTTGTCGGCCAGGGCGGTCTCGGCACCTGAGTCGAGGAGAGGGAAATCTTCAAAATAGGATGCGATGCAGTTCTTAACGATGGCTCCGGTAGGGGCATTCGTCTGAATGCCACCCGTTCCGGAAATCTTGAGAATGGAATTGCGCGCCGATGACTCGTCCTTCAGCTTTTCGGCGATCTTGTACTTCATGTAGGGATACAGCTCGTTTTCGAAACAGTCGATCGGGCTGCGATAGTCGAAGACGATCCGGTCGTGGGCGATGATAGTGGCCGGCTTGTGATGCTGGAATTTGGTGGTGTCATGGTCATCGGTCAACAGAGCCCGGCTGGCATCGATGTAGTCTTCGTTCTTCATGGCGTTTTCAGCATAGTTTTGGGGGAACCCATAGCGTTGGGGGTTCTGGCCGCTTCCTCCCGAGGCGTTGGGATCGCCGGCCTGGTTGAAGTCGCCCGCCACAAAGATGTCTTTCCGCGAGACGATCTTCACCTCTCGGGGGGGATTGCCCTTGATGACCAAGGGGCCATCGCTGAAGATGACCCCGTTGAAATTGGCGGGAATGGTCACGTTGCCCTGCCGGAGCTGGGTGCCGAAATCGAGGATTTTGACCTTGAGTTTGTTGCCGCCGGATGAGGGCCAGCCTTGGGTGACGGGGTAATCCTGGTTGCAATCGGTACTGGAAAGGTAGATTCCCCCCCGGGTGGCCTGGCCTTTATAGGTTTCGAACGGCAGGGGTTTGGGAGGAATGCTGACGTGGGCGCTCTTGTCTTTGACCCGGTCGGCCAACACCTTGTCGGGATCGTGGATGGGGGGATTCGTTTCGAGGAGTTCGGCGGGATAGGACCCATTTTTACGGGCGTCTTCCGAGACGTAGGTGCCGTTACGGGGAAAGTCGGCATTCTTGCGCAGGTAGGTGTCGAGGGCAGGCAGGCCCGGGCGGGCCCGGAACTGGGCCTTGATATCGTTATACAGGAAAATGCCGCCATCGCCCGAGATGATGCTGTTCATGTCGTAGAGTTCCTGGTTGGTGCCCGGGCTGCAGGGGGATTGGCGGATGTTCAGGATGCGGCCGATCTCGATCCCGAGATGGCCGTAGAGGTGGCCGGTGGAGAACTTGTTGACGTTGTCCAGGCCGGGGGTGCCGTAGACAATGGACAGGAACCCGCCGTCGTACATCAGGAATTCGCGGCCGGGGAACCGGCGCTGGACGACGGCCCGAACGATACGGACGGTGTCGCCGATCTTCCCCATCGATTCCACATAGAAGAACGCCTTGGATTCATCGATGTTGAGGGTCCGCGGGTCGTCCTTATAGGGGATGGGGCCGCAACGGACCTTGTATTCACCATCTCCGAGGGTACCGGAGTAGGTGCCCTTGGTGGCGGAGCGGACGGTGAAATTGAAGGTGCTGTCGGCTTTCAAGGTCTGCGAGGTGGGTTCCTCGGCGGCCCAGGTCAGGTTGGCGTTCACCTTGTGGGTGACGAAGGTGTAGTTGTTGGCCAGCTCGGAGATGGCGAAGGCGAGGCCGGCCTCGGCGATGGCGAGGGCTTTCAGGGTCCGGCTTTCGATGATGGTGTTCTGGATGCGGTAGGAGGTGAACGATCGCACCCCGGCGATGATGATCAACAGGACGATCCCCAGGCCGAGGGCGACGAGGGTGGCGGACCCCCGGGACCGTTGGGACGCGGAGGTGGTGATCATTCCGGTTCTCCTCCTCGTTCCTTGACCGAGGTCGTGATGTCGACGGTGAACTTCTCGGTGGTGGGGCCGGCCCGGTCGAGGCGGGTCATGCGCAGATGCAGGTAGAGATTGCCGTGGCGCGGGGCCCGCGGATTTTTCAGGCGGTAGAACACCAGGTGGTCGAGGTTGTTCATCACTTCGATCTTGGTTTTGTCTGAGGTGACGGCCTTGCGGCGGTCATCGAAGGGCAAAGTCTCGCGGAAGAGGGCGTAAGGGCCGGTGGCCTGGTTGGGGTCCATTTTCTTCACTGAATAGACGACGCGAAGCTGGGTATAGTTCACCTGATCGGGGGCCAGAGAGCCGGGATCCTTGGTGAAATCGTATTTCACCTTGTTGAACATCAGTTGATTGTTGGGGTCAAGGACGGGGAACGTTCGGGCCTGGGATTCGTCGTTGAACGTGGGGGGAAGGTTGTTATCGATGAAATTGGCCTCGCGCACGTCGTCGGTGATACGGTTGACGAGGCGGAGGACGTCGTCATTGATGATTTGGTTCGACATCACCTCGCTGGCCCCCCGCTGGGCGCTCGAGAATACGCGATAGAGCGCTCCCAGGACGAGGGTCATAAGGATCAGGACCATCATGATCTCGACGATCGTCACCCCGCGGCGCATGCTCATTCCTCCTGGGCGATGGCGGTCGAGAGGTCGAGCCGGTGGTTGCGCCCGTCGGTCCCGGTATACTCGATGGCGAACTTGAAAAGAACGAGGATGGGCGGTTCATCGGGCGCCAACGTGTTCTTGACCGGGTCGATACGGGCATCCTTGACCTCGTATTTGATGCCGTTGATGGTCTTTTCCTTCAATTGGTGGGTGAGGGCATACTCGAAGGTGGTCTGCTGGATGTCGGGCTGGCCGGAATACTGGTCGGCGTCGAGGTAGGCGAACTTGTAGTTGCGGGCGGTTTCGATCAGATTCTGGGCGACGAAGGCGGCCATGGTGTGGTCGCGGGTGCCGGTCACCGCCTTGGTCTCGCTGAGGATGACCGTTAAGGAGGGGATCAGGACCAGCACCAGCAGGATGATGCCGATCAGGATTTCGACGAGGGAAACCCCGCTCGGGGCCTTGCCGAAACGCCTCATGTCAGTTCTCCGGATAGATCAGGAACGCCTTTCGGCGTTTCCGATAGTCGAGCAGCCGGGGCTGGATCTCGGCGTGGAGCTGAAAAAGGGGCGTGCCTTTCTGGATGGCGGTTCGTACCTGGGGCCCCCCCAGCAGGGTGTCGAGACCGCCCGACACTGCCGGATTGGCTAGCGGGATCTTGTCGGGATAGATCTCCCAAAGGGTGCGCAGGATCGCTACTCCGGTCAGGAAAGGGTCGTAGATGGCCGGCTCCTCGATGACGATCTCGATGCCCGGGGTTTTCTTCTGTTGATAGAGGCCGTAATAGGACTTGACGGCGGTAGGCAGGAAGCGGACCCCTGGGAGTTGATGGCGGGAAAGCCTTTGGGCGAGCAGTTCGCCGTCGATCCAAGGGGCCAAAACGTAATGGAAGGGCCGGGTCGTGCCGACCCCCGTCGAAAAGACCCCCATTTCCCCGAGGAACCCGGTCGTGGCGTAATAGAGGGGGGTTTCGGGCTCCGGCAGGTGGTCAGAGGGCGGGAACCAGGGCAATCCCGTCTGACGGTAGCTCATTCGCCGGGAATAGCCTTCCATACCGATCACAGTCAGGTTGGCCCCGATTCCGAACACTTTGTTGAAGAACAGGGCGAGCTCACCGATGGTGAGGCCATACACCAGCGGGATGGGATAGACCCCGAACTGGCTGCGGAAGTCGACCTCGAGCACCGGGCCGGCGACCGTTTCCCCGCCGAGAGGATTGGGCCGGTCGAGCACAAGGACGGGAAGTTTCGCCTCGCGCGCCAGGTCGAGGAACTGGGCGAGGAGAGTGACGTAGCTGAAATACCGGATGCCGATGTCCTGGATGTCGATGACCAACGCCTGGGCCTTCCCGAGGTCGGCCGCCTGGGGGCGGGCGAGCGGGTCGAGCACCTCGACCACGCGGGCGTTGGTGAGGGCATCGAGTTTCTGACCGCCGCCCTCGCCGGGCATGGTTTCCCGAAAGAAAGGATCGCCGGTGAAGATGACCTCGACGGTGGCCGCCTTGGCCAGCCGGTCGATGACGTGGCGCAGGCTCTGGTCGTAGGCCGTCGGAGAGACCAGGAGGGCGATCTTTTTGCCTCGCACCATCTCGGGGTGCTCCGTGGCCAGCACTTCGATGCCAAGACGAATCCGGTGGGCCGCGGCCAAGGGTGCCGAACCCCGCCCAACCAGGATCAGCACGAGCCCCAACCACGCCACCCACCCTCGAATCGCCCGTCTCGAGAGGATGACCATCATCTTCTAATGGTACACGAGTAGGGGAATGGGGGCAACTTTCGTGCAAATGGAGGGAAGTGAGGGGGACGGTGAGGGACTTCGAAAAATTGTGGTACAATGGTCTCAGCCCTGTGAGAGAGTGAGGAGGAGCCCATGCTACGGGAACCGGTGGTCAGCGGTCGATTTTATCCGTCATCTCCGGAAGAACTCGTTTCCACCATTGAGGCTTGCGAGTCCCATGAACTGGGAGTTGGCACCCGCCCCCCGGAGGTGCGGGGACGCCTGCGGGGGTTGATTCTCCCCCATGCCGGCTATCTGTTCAGCGGGCCGGTCGCCACCTGGGGGATACGCCGGCTGGGGGGGGAGCGTCCTCGTCCGACCCGGCTCCTGCTCCTGGGGCCCAAACACACTCCCTTCGGAGCGGCGGCCGCGGTCAGCCTGGCGGATGGCTGGCGGACTCCGCTGGGCACGGTTGACCTCGACGCGGAGCTGCGGGCGGCGGTCTTGGCTACCGGGGCGTTTCGCGGCGATGATGCGGCGCATGCCCAGGAGCATTCGCTGGAGGTTCAGATTCCCTTCCTTCAACATCTCTACCGAAAGGACCCGCTGAAAATCCTGCCGATCGCCATCCACTACGCCGATTTCGCGGAATGTGCGACATTGGGACAAGCCTTGGCCGAAGTGTTGGCCCGTCCCGAGTTCGCTGACGTGCCCATTCTGGTCAGCTCTGATTTTTCGCACGATACCCCTCGCGCTGCCGCCTACCGCCTCGATGGAGAAGCCCTCGATCTGATCGAGCGCCGGGACGCGGAGGCTTTCCATTCTTTGGTGGTTTCGGAAGAGCGCAGCATCTGCGGGGTCATTCCCATCACCGTGGCCCTGGTCGCCTTGCAGAAACGATCACTCGTGGTTCGGCGTCTCGCCTACGCCACCTCGATGGACATCATGCCCCATCCGCGTGGAGTAGGGTATGCGGCGGTGGCGTTCGAGGAAGTCGCGGCGGGCGCGTGACGCCGGTCGAGGTCGGGCTCCTCTGCGGGACCCTCTGGGCGGCCACCCTGGTCGCGTGGGCTCTGGCCGACCAGGTCGGGGAGGAACCCCATCCCTGGCTGGTGGTGATCCAGGAATTATACGCCGGGTTCGACGCCACCTGGCGGGGGATTGCGATCGGCGCTCTGTGGGCGTTCGGGGATGGGTTCCTCTCCGGATACGGCCTGGCGACTCTCTGGATGTGGATTCGGGGCTGACCTGACCGGTTGGGCCCGGGGTCTTAGAAGTCGAAGCTGGCAAAAATGCCGAGACGGCGCTGACGGTAATAATGCTGGAGGGTGTCGCCGAATTCGCCATGGATTCGCCCGGTCTCGAATCGGTAGCTGGCGTGGATTCCCACCCCAAAGCCCCGCTCAAAGATGGTCGTGGCGGTGGGAACGTCGCGGAAGGAGTTCGAGATGTATCCGGTTTCCAGTCCCCACCACCAGTGTCCACCCACCCCCCGTTCCCAGGAAACGGTGAGCTGGGCACTGCGATAGTCGGAGGGGGACCAGTAGCAATAGGGTTGCCCGTGCGCGTCGGTCTGACGCTCAAAACTGTTCGATGAGATCTTCCCGTTGAGGGAGAGGAGAGGAATACCCCGGCGCTGAATGAAATACAGCACCTGGGTTTCGAAGCGGCGCCGGGCATTGCCGTCGCTGAGGTCGCCGGCGGTGATCGACTGGACGATGCGGGCCCGCTCGTGCAGATCGCCGAACAGGACCAGTGTGCCGTAATCCTCTCCCATGGCCAGCTTGGCGGAGGCAAGATTTTCCTTGAAGGTGGTCCGGCCCGCCATGGCTGCCAGGTGGAGCTGGTCCGTTCCCGTCACCCCGTGGATCGTGAACGTATTGACCGCCTGGGAGCGGTCGGTGAACGTCTCGGGGGCGAAGGTGAACGCCATGCGGGTCCGCCGGGAAAAGGTATATTCGAAGGTCGACGAGATGATGCGGCTGTTGAGTCGCTCTCCATTTTCCTTGTACTGCCAGGTTTCAAACCGGTAGCGGGCGGACAGTTTCGGGTAGGTGAATGACGGGAAATAGGCCTCGACCTGGGAGACGATCTCCTGCAGACCCCGGCTGTCCTCGAAGATCCGCAGGCCCACCTCTCCCGTAGAGGCGAGCCTGCTGCGGACGCGGTCTAGGTCCTTGCTCAGAGCTTCGGACAGAGGGTAGAGGCGGGTCAGGCGGTCGAAGATCGCCTTGGTCTGGCCGAATCGGCCCTGATGGTAGTAGACCATGGCCAGGCCCTTGTTGGCTCGCAGATGCTCGGGCTGCATCTCGATCGCCATCTCGAAGAACCGTTCGGCTTCCTCGAGCTTGCCCTGGGCCAGTCGCAACTCTCCCAGCTCGACCAGGGCTTCCAGCTTGGTCGGGCCGCGGGTCAGGCGCTCCAGGCTCATGTCCCGCTCGATGGCCTGGAGGCGGCGCAGCTCGGTGCTCAGACTGTCCCCCACCGATGCGTCGGGGACGATCAGATCGAAGGGCTGCGCCCCGGCGGGGGAGACGAGCGCCAGGGAAGACATGACCAGGGCGAGGACGAGACCGGTCCACCTCATCCCCCCCATTATCGACAAGAGGAGCGACTTTGTGAGGAGGGGAATGGAAAAACCCCCGGGCGAGGGCCCGGGGGTCGGCAGAGACCGTCAGGAACACATCACTTGCCTTCGTCCATCTTGGGGGCACCCTCATGGTCGCCCTGGGGGGCGGCTTTCATGCGGTCCTCGATCTTTTTCTTGATCTCGTCGAGCTTGGCTTTGGGGACCGCGAGGGTGATCTTGGCGGCGGTATCGACCGCTTCGACCTTGATCATGTTAAGGACCTCGGCGGCTTCGGGGGTCTGGCCGGCGATCATCTTGATCATGGCCAGGAACCCGTTGAGGGAGGTCATGACGCCGTCCATGTTCTTCTTGTCATCGACTTCGCCGGTGAAGTTGAAGCTCAGGTCGTTCTCGTAGTTGAAGGCGAGGAAGAACGCATTGAGGGCGGCCAGGGGGGCGGCCTGCGGGTTTTCCTTGGCCTTGTCTTTGAGGCTCTGGGGAATCAGGCCGACGCCCCAGAAGCTGGCGCTGGTATCGACCTTCTTGAGCAGATTGCCGACGGCGGCATGAGAGGCGATGGCCTTGCTTTTGCCGCCCTTGACGGCGACCACGGCTTTGAGCGCTTCGACGCTGCCCACTACCGCGGTGTTGCCGTCGAGGAAGAGGGCCATGCCCTCGTTCTCTTTCTTGGCCTTGATGCAGTCGAAGCCTTCGAACTTGGTGATCTCGACGTCGGCGGCGGCCTTCTCATCGCCCTTAATGGTGGCGATGATCTTGGCGGTGTCGAAGGTCCCGTCGATCAGGACTCCGGCTTCCGGCTTGCCTTCCTTGGGATCGACATTGCCGGAGGCGAAGATCACCAACTGCTGCAAGTGCTGCAGGGGGTTCAGGCCGGTCTTCTGGACGAACTCGTCATACAGCTTCTTCTGTTCGGGGGTCTGTTTGGCCATTCCCTCCTCGACCTGCTTCTGGACCTGGGGCGATTTCAGGATCTTGCCCAGGTTGATTCCGAACACGAAGTTGGAAGTCTCGGGAACCATCTGGAGGAGATCGCCGGCGAGGGCGGCACAACTGGATGCGAGCACCAGAACGAACGTCAACGCGAGAACCCGTTTCAACATGGGTGAGCCAAGCTCCTGTCAGCAAGATTTCTGAAGTTCACGACCTTCAGCGGTTGGCTGCATGATACGCAGGCCCTTGTCGGAAAGTCAAGCAAAGAGGGGGCACTGGGCAGCCGACTGACTTTCCGCTGAGGCCCTTCCCTTGAAATTCCGGGGCCGCCCATGGTAGGATGCGCCGGCCGGGATGAGCTTCCTGGCCCTATCCATTGACCGGAGATTCCCCATGTCTGATGCCAAAGTTCTCGCCCGGTTGTACGAGGTTATGACCGAGCATGGGTTCCACGAATTGGACCTCGCGGCTGGCTCTTGGTCCTGTCGGCTGGTGGTCGACTCCCATGACGCTTCGACGCCCGGGGAAGAAGTGAGCGGGAGGGCGGTGGTCGACCAGGAGACAGAGGCTGCGCCCGAATGGGCCGGCGAGGAAGATCTGCCGGCGATGCCCATCCGGGTCGTGGCGGAGCGGGTCGGGGTGTTTCGCGTCGGGAAGGAACCCCTGGTCCCCGGGATGAAAGTGGCCGCCAACAAGGTTCTGGGAACCCTCAAGGGAATCAGTGTCCAGGATCATGTGACGGCCCCCCGGCCAGGCACCATCTTGACCGTCGACATCAAGGATGGCGAGATCGCCGAGTTCGGCCGTCTCCTGTTCACCCTGGATCCCGCCCCGGTCGAGGGCAAATAGTCCGGAGGAACCGCGCATGTTCAAAAAGATCCTCATTGCCAATCGTGGCGAGATCGCCGTGCGGGTGATCCGCACCTGCCGCCGGCTGGGCGTCAGCACCGTCGCCGTGTTTTCGGAAGTCGACCGGGACGCCTTGCACGTGCAGATGGCCGACGAAGCATACTGCATCGGGCCGGCCCGCTCCGATCTGTCGTACCTCAACATCCCGAACCTGTTGTCGTTGGCCCAGGCGACAAAATGCGAGGCCATCCATCCCGGGTACGGCTTCCTCTCCGAGAACCGGAATTTCGCCGAGATCACGGCCAAATGCGGCTTCGTCTTCATCGGCCCGCCTCCGGCCGCCATTGGCCGCATGGGCCAGAAATCGGTGGCCCGCGACCTCATGCAACGGTCGGGAGTCCCCGTCATGCCCGGGTCGACCGGCAGCATGGAGGATCCCGCCGAGGCGCTGAAAGTGGCGCGCGAGGTCGGGTTTCCGGTGTTAATCAAGGCCTCCGCCGGGGGCGGGGGGAAAGGCATGCGCCTGGTCGAGGCCGAATCCGAGTTCGAAACGATGTTCAACATGGCCCGGACCGAGGCCCAGGCCGCCTTCGGCGACGGGCGGGTCTACATCGAAAAATACCTGCGCCAGCCCCGGCACATCGAGATCCAGGTGCTGGCCGACGAGCATGGCAACGTCATCGCCCTCGGCGAGCGCGAATGTTCGATCCAGCGCCGGCATCAGAAGCTGGTCGAGGAGGCCCCTTCCCCCGTGCTGACTCCCGAATTGCGGGGGCAGATGATGGAGACGGCGGTGCGGGCTGCCCGCGCCATCGAGTACCGCAACGCCGGGACCATCGAGTTCCTGCTGTCGCAGGAAGGGAAGTTCTATTTCATGGAGATGAACACCCGCCTGCAGGTCGAACACCCGGTCACCGAGATGGTGTACGGGTATGACCTGGTCGAACAGCAACTGCGGGTGGCGGCGGGCGAGCCGCTGGCCATCCGGCAGGAAGAGATCGTCCCGCGGGGGTGGGCCATCGAGTGCCGCATCAACGCCGAAGATGTGCGACACGGGTTCGCGCCCTGTCCGGGTCGCATCGACGAGTACCTGCCACCGGGCGGGCCCTGGGTACGGGTCGATTCGGCGGCCTATACGGGCTACACCGTCAGCCCGCATTACGACTCCATGGTTGCCAAGCTGATCGTCTGGGCCCCCGACCGGCCTGCCGCCCTCGATCGCATGGAAGCGGCCTTGCGCGAATACGTCATCCGGGGCATTGCCACGACCATCCCGCTGCACCGGCTGATCATGAGGCATCCCGAGTTCCGGTCGGGGCAGTTCTCGACCGGGTTCATTCCGCAGCACATCGATGCCCTGCTCGAGCAGTTGCGGCACGAGCCGGTCGACGACGAGGCGCCCGTCGGGGGTGCCGCGACCGCCGCTCCTGCCCGAGGGGCCGCGCCCGGGAAGGTGCTGGCGGCGGGAGCCTGACCCCTCGATGAAACGCCCCTTCAGTGCGGCGCAGGCGGCCGGCAAGATCCTGTCGGTCGGCGACCTGACGGCCCATATCAAGGGCCTGCTCGAACACGACGAGGGGCTGGCGGGAGTCTGGGTCCAGGGCGAGGTTTCCAACCTCGTCAAGGCTGCTTCCGGGCATGTCTACTTCACGCTGAAGGACGAGCAGGCGGTGATCAAAGCCGCCCTGTGGGCAGGGGTGCGTCGGCAGGTCAAGACCGAGCTCAAGAACGGCGACTCGGTGGCGGTCTGCGGCAGCATTTCGGTCTACGCGCCCCGCGGTGAATACCAGATCATCGTTTCCGATCTGCGGCCGGCGGGCATCGGGGCTCTCTACGAAGCGTTCGAAAAGCTCAAGCAGAAGCTGGCGGCCGAAGGGCTGTTCGACCCGGCCCGCAAGCTCCCGCTGCCGTTCCTGCCCAAGGGCATCGGCATCGTCACCTCGCCCAAGGGCGCGGTCGTGCAGGACATCTTCCGGGTGGTGCGGCGTCGGTTTCCCAACATGCCCCTCTATCTGGTGCCGGCCAAGGTGCAGGGCGAGGGATCGGTCGCCGAGGTGGTGGCGGGCATCCAGGTGCTCGACCAGGATCCGCGGGTCGACGTGATCATCGTGGCCCGGGGCGGCGGCAGCCTGGAAGACCTCTGGACCTTCAACGAGGAGGCGGTCTGCCGGGCCATCGCCGCGGCCGTCAAGCCGGTGGTCTCGGCGGTCGGTCACGAAACGGATACGACGATCGCCGATTTCGTGGCCGACCGGCGGGCGGCCACCCCCTCGCAGGCCGGCGAGCTGGTGGTGCCGGTCAAGGACGACCTGGTGCGCCGCATCCAGGACCGGCGGGCCCGCCTGACCCGGGCCATGGAGACGGCCCTCACCCTTTGCCGGCAGCGGCTGCGCAAGGCCGAGGCCTGCCGGTTCCTGCAGAAGCCGGCCCTGCTGATCGCCGAGCGGCGTCTGAAGGTGGCCAACCTGGCCCGGGACGTCGAACAACTGGCAGGGCGGCGGTTCGAGGCCCGTCGGCATGCCTTCCAGGTGCTGGCGGCCAGGCTGACGAGCTTGAACCCGCGCGCCCTGCTGCGCCGCGGCTTCATCATGGCCACGGACGAGGCGGGAGCCGTCGTCTCGTCGGTTGGCCGCCTGCGCCCCGGGCAGGCCCTGCAGCTGTCTTTCGTCGATGGCCGGGCCGCCGCCCGGATCGAGGAACCCATCGAACCCATCGAACCCCTTGAACCCGTCGTTTCAGACCCGACCGATGCATCCCAGGAGGATCCGTCATGAGTCCCAAGTTTTCCCCGCAGGATCTCGAGACCCTGACCGCCCTGACTTCCGCCCAGATCGAAGGGATGGGGTATGAGGCAGCCATGGCGCGTTTGGAACAGGTGGTCGACGCTCTCGAACAGGAGGGGACCCCCCTCCAGATGGGTCTGAAGTTGTATGAGGTAGGCACCGCCCTCAGCCGGCGTTGTGCGGCCGTGCTCGACGCCACCGAGGCCCGGATGGTACAGCTCCGGCAGGAGCTCGACGGTCGCAAGGAAGAGCCCTTCGATCCCGAGAAAGACGGTCGGTGAGTTCGCTCCCCCCTTGGCCTCCCCGGGCCAGGGGCGGAGAGGATTGACCGGGCCAATCGACGGAGGTTTCCGCGAAGATTCGCGGATTCGGTCGTCAGTGGATTTTCTCCCAGAACGGCGAGAGCTGGCAGGGAGGGAAGGCCTTGAAGGGGCAGGGATGGCGGGGAGGGGAATGTGGCGAGCGAGGCGAAAGGCGCGAGAGAAGCAGCCAGGATGACCAGACCGACCGCGATTGATGGAGGAAAGGGAAGACCGGCAGCGACCGGGCCATCCGGCCAGAACGGGGCGAACGAGCGAATGGCTGGGGCATCCCGCGAGGCGGCGAGCGACCTGGGGATCTTCCTGCGCGAAGGGAAGGCCCGGGTCGATCGGGCCCTCGGTGACTGGCTGGCGGCCGAACCCGGGATTCCGGACGGGTTGCGCGCGGCGATGACCTACAGCGTGGCGGCCGGAGGGAAACGGATCCGCCCGCTGCTCTGTCTGCTGGTCGCGGAAGGGCTCGGCGCGGTCGGCGAGGGCGTGCTGCGGGCGGCCTGTGCCTTCGAGTTGCTGCACACCTATTCGCTGATCCACGATGATCTGCCCGCTCTCGACAACGACGACCTGCGCCGGGGCCGCCCGACCAGCCACAAGGTGTTCGGCGAGGCCACCGCCATCCTGGCGGGGGATGCCCTGCAGACGTTGGCCTTTGCCTGGCTGGCCGGCGCGGCTGGGAGCCCGGGCAGCCCAAGCAGGCCAGGCAGCCCGAGCGTTCCGAGCAGCCCAAGCAGCCCAAGCAGCCCGAGCAGCCCAAGCATTCCGAGCAGCCAAAGCAGGCCGGGCAGCCCGAGCTCCGGACGGTCAGCGCCCGCACCGGTGCCGCATTCCGGTTCCGGCCTGCCCTCCGAGCGCGTGCTCGAGGCGGTGCGGGTGTTCGCGGCCGCCACGGGGCCGGCCGGCATGGTCGGCGGGCAGCTGCTCGATCTGGCGGCCGCGGGACGGGCGGTGACCCTGGACGACCTGCGCGCCATCCACCGGGGCAAGACCGGGGCTCTGCTGGCCGCCGCCGTCGAGGTCGGCGCGGTGCTGGCGGGGGCGGCGGGCCCCGAGCGGGCCAGGCTGCGTCTCTACGGCGAGGAGCTGGGCCTGCTCTTCCAGATCGTCGACGACATCCTCGACGTGGTCGGCGAGGCGGAAGCGCTGGGCAAGACCCCGGGCAAGGACGCGCGGCAGGGCAAGGCGACGTACCCGGCGGTGGTCGGTCTCGACGAGGCGCGGCGGCTGGCGCGGGAAGCCCACGCCCGAGCGGTGGCGGCGGCGCGGGGCCTGCCCCGGCCGCTACCGCTGCTGGTGGCGATGGCCGACTACCTCCTGACCCGGACGTCGTGACGGTGATAGGCGCGGGCACCGCGGGCGCGGGCAACGCGGGCGCGGGCAACGCGGGCGCGGGCCGGGCGGGGCTGCCGGTCACCGCCCTGGTGGTGGCGGGCGGCCTGGGCACGCGCCTGGGCGGGTCCCTGCCGAAGCAGTTTCTGACCCTGCGCGACCGGCCGGTGGTGCAGTGGGCCCTCGAGCGGCTGGTGGCGGTCGAGGCGGTGACCGAGGTGATCCTCGTGCTGCCCGCCTCCTGGCTCGAGGAGGGTGCGGCCCGGCTGGCCGGGTGGCGGCCCGCCAAGCCGTTCCGGCTGGTGGCGGGCGGGGCGCGGCGCCAGGATTCGGTGGCGGCGGGCCTGGCGGCCGTCGGGCACGACGGCTGGGTGGCCGTCCACGACGGGGCGCGGCCCGCCCTGCCCGTCGAGGTGGCGGCGGCGGCGGTGGCCGCCGCCCTGCGGCTGGGCAACGCCGTGTGCGCGATGCCGGCGGCCGACACCCTGGTCGAGGCGGTGGACGGCCTCGTGTGCGGAGACGTGCCGCGAGAGCGGGTCTTCCAGGTGCAGACGCCGCAGGTCTTCCCGGTGGCGGTGCTGCGCGAGGCCCTGGCGGCGGCGGCGCGCGATGGGGTGACCGGCACCGACGATGCCGGGCTGGTGCGGCGCCTGGGCGTGCCGGTCCACTTGGTGGCGGGGTCGCCGCGCAACCTGAAGCTGACGCGGGCCGAGGACCTTCCCCTGCTGGAAGCCCTGGTTTGACTTCGCCGCGATCCGGATGGTACGCTGACGGGGATGAAGAAGACCCTGATCGTCCAGGCCCACGCCAAGATCAACATCGGCCTGTGGGTGAAGGAAAAGCGCCCCGACGGCTACCATGAGATCGCCAGCCTCATGCAATCGATCTCGTTGGCCGACACTATCACCATCCGCGAAACCCGCGAGGAGGGGCTGCGGCTGGAATGCTCGCACCCCGGCGTGCCGCTGGGGTCGGACAACCTCGTCCACAAGGCGGCCCGGATCGTGCTCGAGCATTTCCGGCTGCCGGCCTGCCATGTCTTTCAGATCGAGAAGAACATCCCGGTGGCGGCGGGCCTGGCGGGGGGCAGCTCCGATGCCGCCGCGGTGATGCTGGGGCTGGTGCGCATGTACGACCAGCCGATCACCGTGCCGCAATTGATGGAGCTGGCCCTACTGGTGGGGTCGGACGTGCCGTTCGTCCTGCACGGGGGGCTGGCTCTGGCGACCGGGCGGGGCGAGCACCTGGCCTTCCAGGAGCCGCCGCGGCCGCCGCTGGCGGTGGTCGTCGCCGTGCCCAAGGGGGTGCAGGTCTCGACGAAATGGGCCTACGAGAACTACCAGCCGGGGCAGAACGAGCGGAAAGCGGAGGCGTTCCGGCAGATCCTGCCGGCCTATCGCAACCGCCAGATCGTCAACCTGCGCCATGTGCTGTTCAACGACCTGGAGTCGGTGACCCTGCACCGGCATCCCGAGGTGGCCGAGCTGAAGGAGCGTCTCGCCGCCTCCCGGGACGGCGTGGTGCTGATGTCGGGCTCGGGCCCGGCGGTCTTCGGGCTGTTCCCGGAGCGCCGCCAGGCGGCGCAGGCGGCGGCGACGCTCGATCCGCAGCGCTACGATGTCTTCCTCGAGCACACCATCCGGACGCCCGGCAAGTGATTCCCGGCCGATGAACACGACCGTTTCGCGGCGCCTCGCCATCCTCGGTTCGACGGGGTCGATCGGGCACAGCACGCTCGACGTCGTCCGCACCCATCGTGATCGGCTCTCAGTGGTCGGCCTGGCCGCCCACAACAACTGGCGCAAGCTGTACAAGCAGATCGAGGAGTTCCGGCCCGCCGTGGTCGCCCTGTTTTCCGAGGAGGCGGCGGCCCGCTTGCGGGAAGCCCTGGGGCCGACCTCGACGGTGGCGGTGCGGACAGGCATGGCGGGAGTGCTCGAGGTGGCGGCGCTGGCCGAGGCCGACACGGTGGTCTCGGCCCTGGTCGGGGCGGTGGGCCTGCGCCCCGTGCTCGAAGCCATCGCGGCCCGCAAGAAGATCTGCCTGGCCAACAAGGAACCGCTCGTGGTCGCGGGAAGTCTGGTCACCGGGGCCGCCCGGGAGGCCGGCGTGCCCATCCTGCCGGTCGATTCCGAGCATTCGGCGATCTTCCAGTGTCTCGATGACGGGGAGGCCCGCTTTGTCGATCGGCTGATCATCACCGCTTCGGGCGGGCCGTTCCGCTGCCATGCCCCGGACCGCCTGAGCGGGGTCACCCCCGACGAGGCCTTGCGTCACCCCAACTGGGAGATGGGCGGCAAGATCACGATCGATTCGGCCACCCTGATGAACAAAGGGCTGGAAGTCATCGAGGCGCACTGGCTGTTCGGAGTTCCCTTCGACCGGATCAGCGTGGTGGTGCATCCGCAGTCGATCATCCACTCGATGATCGAGTTCCGCGACGGGTCGATCCTGGCCCAGATGGGGTCGCCCGACATGCGGCTGCCGATCCAGTATGCCTTGAGCCACCCCGAGCGGTGGGCAGCGAGCGGGAAGCGCACCGACCTGCTGGCCCTGGGCAGCCTGACCTTCGAGGCCCCGCGCCGGGAGGCCTTTCCCTGCCTGGAACTCGCCTACGAGGCAGGGCGCCGGGGCGGGAACCTGCCGTGCCTGATGAACGCCGCCAACGAAGTGGCGGTCGAGGCGTTCCTGAACCGGCGGCTCGGGTTCACCGCCATCCCGCGGGTGATCCGGGAGACGATGGACAGCCTCCCCTTCACGTCGACCGTCACCCTGGCCGGCCTGCTGGAAGACGACGCGCGGGCGCGGCGCCGGGCGGCCGAGATCATCGCCGCCCCCGGCGCGGCGGCGGGCGGGCCCGTGCCGGAAACCTCCACCCGGGCAGGCCCGGAAGGGGGACAGGCGGCATGACCGCGCCGGCCACCCTGCGCATCGGCCAAGGGCAGGATATCCATGCGTTCGCCCCGGGGCGGCCGCTGTGGCTCGGGGGGATCGAAATTCCGCATGACCAGGGGCTGGCGGGGCATTCCGACGCTGACGCGCTGGTGCATGCCGTGATGGATGCCTTGCTGGGCGCCTTGGCCCTGGGCGACATCGGAATGCACTT
Organism: Candidatus Ozemibacteraceae bacterium; assembly: GCA_937998695.1. Lineage (GTDB taxonomy): Bacteria > Muiribacteriota > Ozemobacteria > Ozemobacterales > Ozemobacteraceae > Ozemobacter. The sequence continues at coordinate 10,808 of CALLCO010000092.1, read as the reverse complement.
TCCCGACACCGACCCCGCCTACCGGGGCGTCTCGTCGATGGCTTTGCTGGCGCGGGTCCGGAATCTGGTCGAGGAGCGGGGCTACCGGGTGGTGAACCTCGACACGATGATCTGTTGCGAGCGGCCGCGCATCGGCCCGCATCGCGAGGCCATCCGGGCCAGTCTTGCCGCCGCCCTGGGGATCGACCCGGGGGCGGTCTCGGTTAAGGCCGGTACCCGGGAGAAATTCGATGCGGTCGGCCGGGGCGAGGCCCTGGAATGCCACGCCATCGTCCTGCTCGAGGGACAGGCTCGCGCCTCCCAAGGGGGTCAGGCTTCGGGGTAGCGGCCCAGGCGGGACTCCTCGCGGGAGGCGTGGACGGTTCCGCCGGTTCTCTCCCTCGCCTCGTCTGGATGGCGCGCGAAGGCCATGGCGTTTCTCCCGGCCCATCCGCTTGATCAATAGTGCTGTCTGGAGTAATCTGAAAGGGGTTGGCCTTTCCACCCGGATCGACTGTTGACCGGCCCCAGGAGGATGGCGTGAAGGACCGGGAATTCTCGAAATGGTTGCTCAGCCTTGGGTATCTTGTCCTTGCCATCGTGATCCTGGTCAATTTCATCCGGCAGGCGCCCGAGGGGCCCCGGCCGCGTCCGGTGAACCTGGTGGCGGGCCGCCCTGATGCCGATCTCGAGCAACTGAAGGTCCAGTTGGAGCAGGAGCGCCTCCTCAACCGGGACTTGAAAAACATGTTGAACGAGTTCCAGCAGGCGTTCGGGGTGGTCATCGACCAGAAGGGCGGGAATCTGGCCGAGTTTGCCTTGCGGTCGCTGGAGGAGGTGACCCAGCAGGGAATTCCTGCCATTTCCTCCAACCTCTCCAGAAATCTTGAAGAAAAACCTAGCCCCTTCACCCCGGGTAAGAATCCATTTCTGTCATTCCTCCCCCCCCCGAGGAAGGCAGGCGGGCCTTTCGTGATCGGACTCCCCTCCGAAATCCAGATTCGCGGTGACCCGCGGGTTCCGTTGCTGATGCAAGGAAGTCCCGCCGTGGGTGATATGCGACAGGGTGACTTCCATGGCCCCGGAAAGGTCACGCGGCCTGGCGGTCCCTGACGGGCTTTCGTTGCTTCATCTCCCCTGGTTCCCAATCCGCTAAGCCCTGCTTCGGGAAATGTCGATAGGTTTTCTCGGAGCATACCTTCGCGGTTAAGGAGACCAGAAACACATGAGGCGAACGATCCTTCCCCTTTTGCTGGCATCGTGCCTGCTAGGCACGGGCCTGCCCGGCCAGGCCGAACCGGTTCTGCACGGCCACCGTCTTCCCCAGACCCTGCCCGGCAAGGCGGGTTCGGCGACTTCCTCCGACAAGGGAGTGATCCTGGCCCACGTCTTCAACGGGGATGCCTCACCCCTGAGCGGCGGTGCCTATGAGATCGGCCTCGAACTCCAGGGGCAGGGGAAACCCCGCACCTTCGTGGTGAAGCCGGCCAATCCGATCGGGGCTGGCGAACTGCGTACCTTCCGGATGCAGATTCCGCGGGCCGACCTCGAACGGTACGCCACCTTCCGCATCTTCACGCGATCCGGTGGCAAGTCGGTCTTTTCCGACGTCTTCTCCCTCTCAGGGCAGCCTGCCCGGAAGGTGGAGGTGACCACCCTCTACACCGAAGCCCCGCCGGACCCCGACAGCATGGTTCCCCCGACCGAGGTGCCGTTCGAGGACGAGGCACATGCCGCGGTGGTCGCGCGCCCCCTCGTGCCGGCCCCCACGACTTCCGCGAAGAAACCGGCCACCGCTCCCGTGGCGACCACGGGAACCGGCGCCAAGCCCGCCCCCGGTGCCACCGCCAAAGCGCCGGTCGCCCCGGTGGTCTCGTCGGTTGTCCCCACTCCCGCCCCGGCCCCCGCAGCGGATGCTCCCGCCCGGACCATCGATCCGGCCGAGTTCAAGACCCTCCGCACCATCGACGAAGAGCTGGTCATTTACGTCATCAAGAAGGGCGACACCCTGCGCAACGTGGCGGCCCGCTACTATGGCGATGCTGGCCACGAGCGCAAGATCATGGAACTGAATTTCATCGACAACCCCAACGCCGTGCGGGTGGGGGAAGAGATCATCGTGGATGTCCGCCCGATGAGCAAGACCGGCAGTTCCCCCCTGACGGGGACCACCTCCGCCGCCCCGGCCAAGCCCGCCCCGGCCAAGCCCGCCCCGGCCAAAGCCGCCGTCGTTGCCCATCCGGCCCCTTCTCCCGTGGGCCCTGCGGCCCCTGCCGGGGTATCGGCTTCGGGGCAGACCTATGTCATCAAGTCTGGGGACACTCTCGGCAAGGTTGCCAAGCGGTTCTATGGGCAGAGCATCAAGGCCGGCCTCATCCTGCAGGCCAATCCTGGCGTCGATCCCAAGAATCTGAAGGTTGGCACCACCATCGTGATCCCGTCCGGAAAGGGGAATGAAGCATGATGCCGAGCGAGTCGACCACCCGGGAGAGACGCGTGAAATCCCCTCTGATCAGCGTGGCCAGTGCCAACGAGCGGTCTCTGACCTTCCAGGTCAAGGGGAAGGCTTTCCAGGAGGGCTACCTGTTCCTGTCCCCTGAGATGCAGACCCTCTTCCCCTTCAAAGAGGACCTGAGCTCGGTCACCTTCATCGACGAGGACGAGGTGGTCCATTCGGCCATCTTCCATCGCACCCGCGGCTACATGGTCTGCCTGACCTTCGGCGAGTGGTGGGAACGCCACCACCTCAAGGAAGGCGACCTGCTGGGCATCGATCTGCTCGACCTGGCGGCCCGCCAGTACCGACTGCGGCATCTGAAACCGCAGTCCGAACAGGCGGTCGATCCTGACAACGAAGTCGGCCTGCAGGTGCGGCCTGCCGTCGATTTCCCCCTCACCTACAACCCTGCCAATCTCGAGGTGTTGCGGAAGTTGATCCTGGGCGAGTTCTCGCCCTATGCCGAAACCGGCTTGGTGTTGCGGGGCGAAGAGATGAACGCCCCCGCGCCCGGGGAAGACCTGATGGCGCTGAAGACCTGCTTCGGGGTGACCGCCTACGAGCATCAGTTGCAGACGGTGCGCACGGTGCTGGAGCGGATGAACGGGCGGGCTCTGCTGGCGGACGAGGTCGGTCTGGGCAAGACGATCGAGGCCGGCCTGGCGCTCAAGGAGTATTTGCTGCGCGGCCTGGTCAAGCGAGTGTTGATCCTGACCCCTGCCTCGCTGATCACCCAGTGGCAACAGGAATTGAAGACCAAGTTCGACCTCCATTTCAAGAACCACCAGGAGATCAACGACTGGGAGGACTCCGACCTGGTCATCGCCTCGCTCGACACCGCCAAGAGCCAGAAGAACCAGAAGGCGGTGCAGAAGATCTCGTATGATCTGCTGATCATCGACGAGGCGCACAAGCTCAAGAACAAGAAGACCCAGAACTGGAAGTTCGTCAATTCGATCAAGACGAAGTATCTGCTGATGCTGACCGCGACGCCCATCCAGAACGATCTGATCGAGTTGTTCAACCTGATCGCGATCCTGAAGCCGGGCTTGCTCTCGACCCAGCAGAAGTTCAAGACCGACTTTTTGACCAACCGCGACAAGCGGATTCCCAAGAACTCACTGAAACTGCGGCAGATGCTGAGCGAGATCATGATCCGGCACCGGCGGTCAGATACCATGATCAAATTCCCGCAGCGGTTCGTCCACACCGAATCGATCGCGCTCAACCCCGACGAAGCACGCCTCTACGAGGAACTGACCGAGTTCATCCGGCGCCGATATTTCACCCTTCCCACCCAGAACAACCCTCGGGGCATCAACCGCCTGACCCTGATCCTGCTGCAGAAGTTGATGGGAAGCTCCACCCAGGCGCTCGAACGGGCCCTGGCCAAGATGATCAACAGCAACTTCTACAAGGACGATTTCGACCACTCCCTGCGCAAACTGCTGGACATGGCTCGCAACACCTCGCTCTCCCGCAAAGCGGAGGTGCTGCTCGACCTGGTCGGCAAGGTCGATTCGAAGGTCATCATCTTCACCCAGTTCCGCGGGACCCAGGATTTCCTGCGGGATCTGCTGGCGAAAAAGGGATACTCGATCTCGATCTTCAACGGGCAACTGACGCAGAGCGAGAAAGATGCCTGCATCGAGTGTTTCCGCAACAAGAACCAGATTCTGATCTCGACCGAGTCGGGCGGGGAGGGGCGCAACCTGCAGTTCTGCCAGGTGCTGATCAATTACGATCTGCCCTGGAACCCGATGCGCATCGAACAGCGGATCGGCCGTATCCATCGCCTCGGGCAGACCGAGGATGTGCACATCATCAACCTCAACGCCAAGGATACCATCGAGTCCTACGTGCTCGAACTGCTCGACCGCAAGATCAACCTGTTCCGGTTGATTATCGGTGAACTGGAGATGATCCTGGGCAACCTGCATTCGAAGAAGACCCTGGAGCAGATCATCATCGACATTGTGACCCTGTCGCCCAACCGCGAGGCCATGAAACGCAAGTTCCTCAGCCTGGGGAACAAGCTGGAGAAAGCCTTGAAGACCCATCAGGACATCACCCAGGCCCAGGAGGAGATTTTCCATGGCGACGAATAAGGTTCAGGAGCTCGTTACCTCCTTCATGCACATGGTCGGGATTCCCGTCGCCCAAGTGGGAGACGGAATTTGGCGCGCCCACATCCCCGCCGCCGAGCGGGCCTTCTTCAACGGGTTCGAGGAACTGGCCTTCACGTTCGATCGCTCGGTGGCCGAAAAACACCGCGACCTCGAGCTGATCGCCGAGGGGTCCTATTTGCTGAAGAAGATCGTCGAGCGGCTGGTGGGCATTCCCAAGGTCAGTCGCCTGTTCAAGAGGGCCCCGCCCGAGCTGCCTCCGGCCGAGCCGGGGCGGCCCACCGAACTGCGCCTGATCACGCCGGGCAAGGCCCACTACCGGCAGCAGGTGATGTTCAACTTCAAGGTGGCCTTCCTCGCCGAGGACCGGCGCGAGCGGCTGTTCTCCGTGCTTGCCGACCCGGCGCGGCATGAGCTATATTTGCATGAGGGGCTGGGTGGTCTCGACCCCACCCAATTCCGGGAAGACCCCGACCCCGGGCTGCCCATCGACGAATCTGGGGAAGACCTGCTCCGTTTGTACCTACAGGCCTGCCGTCAGCTCGAGGCGACGATCGGTCCCGAGGTGGCGGACCTGCGGGCCCGGAACCAGGAACGGTTCCAGGCTGAATTCGAGCGGTATCGCGAGTTCCTCGAGGAGCAGAAGCGCGAGCTGCTCAAAAAAAAGGAGAACGTCTGCTTCCATCTCTATTTCTTCCAGAAAGAAGAAGAAATCGACCGGATGATCCGAGACCTGGAAGCGGAGCACGAACGCAAGGTCAGCGAACTGGAAGAGAAACACCGGGTCAAGGTGGAGGTCAGCCTGATCAATGCCATCGTCCTGTGCATCCCGACGGTTGGGGTGCCCGCCACCCAGCCCCAGAAAAAGAAACGGGAAGGGGTGCCCCTGCCCCTGGTCATGATGGGGGCCAACCGGCAGGAGGTCCGGCCAGCGGTCTAGGCCCCAAAAGGAGGAGACACGGATGTTCTTCAAGCAGATCCTGGTGTTGTTCATCGTTCTGGGCATCCTGGGGTTCATCTACGGCGACCGCTTGTTCTATTTCCAGGCCAACATCATGATCAACTGGCAATACGATTTTCCGGCCTACGAGGCCTATGAACGGATCGTCCACTACTATCCCAACAGCCCCTACCGCCAAGAAGCCATCAAAATGATGGAGATCCTGATCAAACGGAACGGCGATCTGCGTCGGTATCTCGACAAGCGGGACAGCGGCTTGAAGAAGCTGGAAAAGGAGCGCTCCAAGCAGATGGAGTTCCGCTAGGGGGTAGAGCGACCTGTCCCGCCCCTGATGTCCCCATCAGGGGATCTTTCTTTTCTGGAGAGCCCATGGATCCCACCACGTTTCCCGCCTTTTGTGACCTGGTCACCTCCCGGCGCAGTGTCCGCAAGTTCGCCGCCAAGGCGGTCGATCCTGCCCTGATCACCGCCGTCATGGAAGCGGTGCGGTTTTCGCCGTCGCCAACCAACCGGATGTGCTTCCGGTTCGTGGGGGTGTCCGACCCGCTGCTGCTGCAATCAATGAAGAACGACGTCATACTGCAGGTTGAAGAGATCTCGAAGACTCTCGACCGGGAAGCGGCCGAGACATTCCGGGAGTATGCCCGCTGGTTCTCGTTCTTCGACCAGGCTCCGCTGGCCATCATCGGGTTGTTCCGCGTCTTTGCCAGCCGCCTGCCGGGGGGAACCGGAGCCGAACCTCCGCTCGAGGGTCTGGCCGAGATCCAGGCGTTCGGCGGGGCGGTGCATGCCCTGATGCTGGGGTTGCACGCCCAGGGCCTGGGCAGTTGCTGGATGAGCGGGCCCCTGGTGGCCGAATCGCAGCTCGAGCGGTTGTTGCACGTCGAGCGGCCCTGGCGGGTCGGGGCGGTGATTCCCGTGGGCTGGCCCGAAAAAACCCCCGCCGTTCCCAAGAAACCCGACCTGGTCACCTTCTTCTCCTGGTTTCCGGCCTGAATGGCTCCCCCATCGCGCGACTTCTGGTGGCAATGCCCGGCCAGGACGAAATCAGGTAAGCCAAGAAGCGATCCTTGCCGACAGATAGTCGGTCGTGAACGTTTTTCGATCTTTTCGACCGGGTGAAACCGGCCTCCCAGGAGCAGTAGATTTATGACATCGGGAACCTGCCGGGGCGGGGCCTCTCGACGCCGCGGTTTTTGCGAGCGGGCCGAGCGCCTTGTGCCCCAGCGGGGCGTCCTTATCGAGGTGCGCGGCCGGTGCATGGGGTTGGGGCCCTTCGAGGGGCAGCTGTTCGACCTGTCCCGAAGCGGATGCCAGTTCCTGGTGGTGGCGGGGCAGGTGCAACCCAAGCGTGCCGTGGAAGGCCTCATCTTGAGGCACGGCGATCGGACGTTCGATGTGAACGGTGCTGAGGTGACCTGGGTGGAAGCCCTCGGGCCGGCTTCCCTGCTGGTGGCTGGGGTCCGTTTCCATACCCGCCAGGACCTCCTCCTCGAAGAATTCCGACCGGTTCTTCGGGTTGCCCCCACGCCCGTTGGCCCCTCCATAGAACCTACCCGCTGATTCCGTCCGGCACGTGGAATCGATGGCCATGGGGGCATGACGCCGCCTCTTGACAGGCTTCTCCTCTACTCCCCGGAAAGATTGAAACCTTTTTTGCGGAGTATGGTAATATGCGATGGACCATCGATCCGGGAGGGAGGCATTGCATGCGACGGGCGCGACAAATTGGGTGGTGTGTGGTTCTGGTGATCGCCTGGTTCGGGACGGTCACGGGTGCCACGACAGGGACTCAGAATCTTGAAGAGATCCTGGGTATCCAGGAATCCCCCGGCGGGACCGGGGTGGTGTTGCGGCAATCCGTCGATACCGCCAACACCGAAGAACTCCGCAAGGAGATCGACCGCCTCCTGGGCGAGATCGACAAACTCCTCGACGATATCACCCGGATCCTCGAAAACAAAGGAACCCTTCCCGGTTCGTCCGGTTCCAAGCCTCCGGTGACGACTTCCACCACATCCACCCCGACATCGAATGCCGGTTCTGCCACGGGTTCTGCCCGGTCATTCACCTACACGGTTGCTCCCGGAGATTCCCTCTGGAAGATCGCGCAGCGCTATCTCGGGAACGGTCGCCGGTATTGGGAGATTGTCGAGGCCAACAAGGGACGCTATCCCTCCCTGGCCAAAAACCCCAACCTCATCTATCCGGGGTGGAAACTGACGATTCCCGGGGTGCGCGGGACCGCGCCTCCGCCCACCACCGGAACGCCCCCGCCGCCGACCTCCGGCTCAGGTGAATCAGCCGCCCTCAACAACTGGAAGGGGGGAAAACTGCCCCCGTCTGAATTCTGCCGGCTCCTCGGGCCGGTCGCCCGTGAATCCATGCGCGTGAATGGGGTGCCCGCTTCGGTCACCCTGGCCCAGGCGGCTCTCGAGACGGGGTGGGGCCGGGCGACGATCGGCGATGCCAAGAACCTGTTCGGCATCAAGGGCACCGGCCCGGCCGGGTCGATCACCGTTCCCACGACAGAATACATCAACGGTCGGTACGTCACCGTTCAGGGCACGTTCCGCAAATACCACACCTGGCGGGAATCCATCGATGACCACGCCCGGTTGTTGACCACATCGTCTCGATACCGTAACTGCATGGCCAACAAGAACAACCCCGACCAGTTCGCCCGCGAGCTGCAGAAGGCGGGCTATGCCACCAGTCCGACCTATGCCTCGACTTTGATCAGCATCATGAAGCAGTACAACCTCTATCAATATGACAGATAGCTCATCCAAAAAGTCGATCGTGAAACCGCTCTTCCTCCTCCTCCTCTCCTCCTGCTGTCTTGTCTGTCTTCTGACCATCGGTTCACCCGGGTTGCTGGCGGCCGAACCGGCAGTTCTGGCCAAGGAAACCGGGGCGGTCACCGGCGAGGCCGGGGGCGTTTGCGAGGTTCGCAAGCTCAAGGGCGAAGGGGGAATCACCGTTATCGTCATTGATCAATTCGGGAACCCCCTCTGGAACAGCGACTCCCTCGGTGACGAAGACAAGACCTTCCTGCTCGGAGAGAAACCCTCCTCCCTGGCCCTGCACGATGTCGACGGCGACGGGACCCCCGAGATTCTGGTCGCGGCTTTCATCGGGCCGCGTGCCAGCGGCTTGTTCGTCTTCCGCTACGATGCCTCGGCCAAGACCTTTGTGCCGATTCCCTGCCGTTTCCCGAAGGAAAACCTGGACCGCGATTGCCTGATTTCCGACATTCATCAGGAATCGGGGGGGGACCTGGTGATCAAGGCGGACGGCACCGCCCAGGTTCTGGGCATGATCTTCCACGAGACGGCGGCCGAACCGCCCTCTCCCGCCCTCTGGACCTTTACCTATCAGGGCGGGGCCTTCGTCCACCAAAAGACTGAAAAACTCCCTCCTCCAGGGAAATGACCCAGGGGGTCAGGTGCTGATTTCACGCCCCGTTGCACCCTGACCGGCGCTCCAATTCAGGCCTTCCCGCCATTCGTCTGGGGAGACGATTGGACGCCAAGGGGCGTTGGAGGGCTCTGACGTTCAGTTGAACGGCGTGCCGCGCGGGTAGGAGACGTGCAGATGCTTGGCGATGGAGGCGGCCACGTCCCAGAATCCCTGCCGGATGCCGAGATCGCGACCCGGGTGCCCCTTCTGGAAGGTCAGCAGGAAAGGATACTCGCGGGTGTGGTCGCTGCCCTTGTAGGTCGGATCGCACCCGTGATCCGCGGTCAGGATCAAAAGATCGTCGGCAGACAGCTTCGTCAGGAAGCCGGCCAGCCAGCGGTCGAACTCCTCGAGGGCCTTCTTGTACCCGGCGGTGTCGCGGCGGTGGCCGTAGACCATGTCGTAGTCGACGAGGTTGGTGAAGATGAGCCCGTGCTTCAACGAGTCGAGGGCGGCCATCGTCTTGCGCATCCCGTCGTCGTTGCCCTCGGTGGTCACGTGGGGCTCGACCCCGCGTCCGGCGAAGATGTCGTAGATCTTGCCGATGCCGTAGGTCGGGATGTTCTTGGCCTTGAGCACGTCGAGCACCGTCTCGCCACTCGGCGGCAGGCTGAAGTCGTGGCGGTGGGTGGTGCGCTTGTAGGCCCCCGACGAACCGACGAAGGGCCGGGCGATGACCCGCCCGACCGCCATGTCAGGAGGTTGCAGCATGTCCCTGGCGATCTGGCACATCTTGTACAGTTCATCGAGAGGGATCACTTCCTCGTGGGCGGCGACCTGGAAGACCGAATCGGCCGAGGTGTAGACGATGGGTTTACCGGTGCGCACGTGCTCGTCGCCGAGTTGCATGATGATCTCGGTCCCCGAGGCCGGGTAGTTCCCGAGCGTGCCGCGGCCGATGGCCGCTTCGTATTTCGTCAGCCAGTCTTTGGGAAACCCTTCGGGATAGACGGGGAAAGGGTATTCCAGCTTGATGCCCATCATCTCCCAATGACCGGTCGTGGTGTCCTTGCCCGGCGAGAGTTCGAACAACTTGCCGTAGCCCCCTTCGGGGGCGGCAGCCGGGGCCACCCCGGTGATGGGAGTGATGTTGCCCAAGCCGAGTCGGCCCATGGTGGGAAGCTCGAGGCCGCCGGTCGCCTTGGCCAGGTTGGGCAGGGTGCCCGCCCCGACGTCGCCGTACCGGTCGGCATCGGGCATGGCGCCGATACCGACACTGTCGAGAACGATGCAGATGGCTCGCATGGATTCACCTCCAGTGGAACGAGCTTACCGGCCAAGCTGTTCGAGGCGCATGATCTTGGCGACGCGGGCGGCGTGGCGGCCGGGGGCGGGGGGGGTGGCCAGCCACAGGTCGACGATTTGCTTGGCGAGGCCGGGGCCGACCACCATGCTGCCCATGGTCAGCACGTTGGCGTGGTTGTGTTCGCGGCTGTTGCGGGCGGTGTAGAGGTCGTTGCAGCAGCCGGCCCGCACGCCGGCCACCTTGTTGGCGGCCATGCACGAACCGATGCCAGCGCCGTCGATGATGATGCCCAGGGTGTGCTCGTTGCAGCCGACCTGACTGGCCACGAGATAGGCGATGTCGGGGTAGTCGACGGCGTCGGTCGAATGGGTGCCGACGTCCTCGACGACGAGGTTCTTCTCGAGCAGGTGCTTCTTCAGTTCTTCCTTGAGGGGGAAGCCGCCGTGGTCGGCGCCGATGATCAGTCGCGGCATCACAGATACTCCCGGAACAGTTCTTCGCGCGGCCGCGGGATGACCACCGAAGAGACCACCTGGC
>CALLCO010000091.1 GCA_937998695.1 Candidatus Ozemibacteraceae bacterium | reverse complement strand
TGGAAGCCCGTTTCCCAGTCTCCCTCTCTGTACGATTGAAAAATGGATGCGGGTTTCCAACGAGGGCGAGGTACGGCAGTGTGCGCGCGGTTTTTGAGCAGCCCCACTTCCAGAGATGTACGGTTTAGTGCGATTGCCCTGTCCCAAAGACGGAGTTTTGTCGCCCCTTCCTCTCCGCTGCTAGCGCGGGTGGCTCTCCACGCGTGAGAATCGGTGGATGAAATACAGGGCGGATCCAAGGCAGCACAACAGGCCGCTGATGGTCAGCGTCGCCTCGATGCCGAGCCGCTGGGAAACATACCCCTGAGCCAAGCTCCCCAGGGGGGCCATGCCCATGAACGACATGACATACAGACTCATGACCCGGGCCCGCTTTCCCTCTTCGACTTCGGTTTGCAGCAGCGTATTGCTTGAGGCCCACCCGGTGATCATCCAAAACCCGTTGAACACCAGCATTGCCATCGCCAAGGGCACCTGGCGCATCCGACAGAATACCGCGACACCGATGCCGAACAGGCCAAAGGCCAATGGGATTCTTTTTTCCAACCCCTCAAGAGACTTCTGGGAAGCCAGCATCAAAGCTGCTATCAGGGCTCCCAGGCCGTTTGCGCCCATCAGCCACCCCAGGGTCTGAGGGCCGCCCCCCAAGACCTCCTTGGCAAACACCGGCAAAAGAACGACATAGGACATCCCAATGAAACTGGCCAACGAAAGCAGCAATAGCACAGGCCCGATGACCGGATGCCGGGCGCTGTATTCGATCCCTTCTTGGAGTCCATCCAGGAGCTGGGGCTGCTGACCAGTCCGTGCTACCGCTATTACTGATAACCTCATCAGAATAATGATTATTGGAAGGAATGAGATGGCGTTCGCCAGAAAACACATCGCCTCGCCCACCCATGAGACCACCATTCCCGCAACGGCGGGGCCGACCAGCCTGGCCATGTTGAAAACCGATGAGTTCAGGGCAATGGCATTCATCAGGTCTTCCTTCTTCTCGACCAGGTGCACCGTAAAAGCCTGCCTGGCCGGCATATCGAACGCATTGATCATGCCCAGGAAAATGCTCATGATCACGAGGTGCCCGAAGCCAATATGGCCGGTTGCGGTGAGCCCCCCCAGCACCAACGCCTGGGCGGCACCCAAGGCTTGGGTGATGATGAGCAGGCGGCGGATGTCCCCGCCATCAATCAGCACTCCCGCGAATGGCATCAGCAGGAAAGCCGAAAACTGGGAGGCAAAATCAACCGTCCCCAGCAGAATGGCCGACCCGGTGAGTTTGTAGACCAGCCAACTGATGGCCATCCGCTGCATCCAGGTCCCCACCAGGGAAACCATGTTGCCGAAGAAATACCACCGGTAATTCCGCGACTGGAGGGAGCGAAACACGAAACCAACTCGCCCCGCGTGTGAGCTCACCCACTCGCCATACCGTTCCAACATTCCCGCTTCCTTCCCACGCGGTATTTCACTCGTCGAACATACCCCGATCGTGTCCAGGCGTGCAAATCCACTCGGATTGTCGGGGTACGCATCCTGCCTCCCGATTGCAATTTCCGGGTGTGACTGCTAGACTTCCCCTTGCTCCGGCCCTGGAACAGACGGAGGCCGCAAATTCCTGCGAGGGGGACTGCCATGCAGGTTGTCATTTTGGCCGGGGGCATGGGGACCCGGTTGAGCGAAGAAACCGGTTCCCGCCCCAAACCCATGGTCGAAATCGGAGGACGACCGATCCTCTGGCATATCATGAAGATCTATTCGTCCTATGGGTTTCACGAGTTCATCATCTGCTGCGGCTACAAGGGCTACATGATCAAAGAGTTCTTCGCCAATTACTTCCTCCACACCTCAGACGTGACCTTCGACCTCGAGGAGAACAAGATGATCACCCACCAGAGTTTTTCCGAGCCATGGAAAATCACTCTGGTCGATACCGGCGAAACCACGATGACGGGGGGGCGCCTCAAGCGGGTGCGCCACTTTATCGGCAACAACCCCTTCATGTTCACCTATGGAGACGGCGTCACCGACCTGAACATCCTCGAACTGCTCGAATTCCACAAGGGGCACGGAAAACTGGCCACGGTGACCGCCGTCCAGCCCCCCGGCCGGTTCGGCGCCCTCGACCTCGCCGACGGCACGGTCAAATGCTTCATGGAGAAACCGATGGGTGAGGGGGGCTACATCAACGGTGGGTTCTTCGTTCTCCAGCCCGAGGTGTTCGACCTGCTGAAAGACGACACCACCATCTGGGAACGGGAGCCCCTCGAGCAGCTCGCCGCCTCGGGTCAGTTGAAGGGCTTCCGGCATACCGGTTTCTGGGCCCCGATGGACACCCTGCGCGACAAAAACCGCCTGGAAGATCTGTGGGCCTCGGGGAAAGCCCCCTGGAAGGTCTGGTAGACATGGCCCCGTTCCAGCAGGCCTATAGTGGGAAAACCGTCCTCGTCACGGGACACACGGGGTTCAAGGGTTCCTGGCTCGTGACCTGGCTTCGCCGCCTGGGAGCCCGGGTGGTGGGTTACGCCCTGGCGCCACCCACCACCCCCGCCATGTTCGACCGCCTGCTCCTGCAGTCCGACCTCGAGCATCACTTGGGTGACATCCGGGAGGCTGGCCGGGTGCGCGATCTCGTCGTGGGGCTTCGCCCGGATTTCGTCTTCCACCTCGCCGCCCAACCGCTCGTTCGTGATTCCTATGACCGGCCCGTCGAAACCTACGAGGTCAATGCGATGGGCACCGTCTACCTCCTGGAGGGCCTCCGCACCCTGGACCACCCCTGCGCCGCCGTCTTCATCACCACCGACAAATGTTATGAAAACCGGGAATGGGAGTTCGGCTACCGCGAGACCGACCCCCTTGGTGGGAACGATCCCTACAGTTCGAGTAAGGCGGCGGCCGAGATCGCCATTGCCGCCTACCGTCACTCGTTCTTCCGGGACCACCCGGTCCGCATCGCCAGCGCCCGTGCCGGGAACGTCATCGGCGGAGGGGACTGGGCTCGCGACCGGATCGTCCCCGATTGCATCAGGGCTCTCGAAGCGGGCCGGCCTATCCAGGTCCGGAACCGGCGGTCGACCCGTCCCTGGCAGCATGTGCTGGAATCGCTCAGCGGGTATCTGTGGCTGGGGGCTCTTCTGGCCCAACCGGCCGGTGCGATTCCCTCCCCAGCGACCCTGGCGACCGCGGTAAATTTTGGCCCCCCACCCGAGTCCCACCGCACGGTGGGTGACTTGGTGGTGGAAATACTGCGCCACTGGCCCGGCTGTTGGGTAGACAAAAGCGACCCACAGGCCGCCCCGGAAGCGCGATTCCTCCATCTGACCATCGACCGCGCCGCTCACCTCCTCGGCTGGACTCCCACCTGGTCGTTTGCCACCGCGGTCGCCGAGACCGTGGCCTGGTACCGCCAGGCCCACACGACGTCCGACCCGGCTGCTCTGAAAGCCTTCACCGAAGAACAAATCACCCGCTACGAAACCGACGCCGTTGCTCGTGCCCTACCTTGGGCCTCCGCGGCGATCACCACGGAAAGCAGGCTTGTCCATGAAGAACCCTGATGCTTTGCGGCGCCAGATCTTAGATCTCGTTCGGGACTTCCACGCCACTAAGACCCCGGCTCCATTCCGGCCCGGCGTCGACCCGGTCCACTATGCCGGGCGGCAGTATGACGCCGAGGAACTGGTGGCCCTCGTTGACGCCTCCCTTGATTTCTGGCTAACCGCGGGTCGGTATGCCGACGCATTCGAGCGGGGTCTCAGCCATTTTCTGGGCCTCCCCCACGTATTGCTGGTCAATTCCGGTTCATCGGCTAATCTGGTGGCGCTGTCCGCATTGACTTCACCTCGACTGAAAGATCGGGCCATCCGACCGGGAGACGAAGTGATCACCGTTGCCGCTGGCTTCCCGACCACCGTCAATCCGATCGTGCAGAACAGGGCCATTCCGGTGTTTACCGACGTCGAGCTGGGAACCTACGTCCCCTCGCTCGAGCAGATCGAGCGCGCACTGTCTCCGCGCACCCGGGCAGTGATGATCGCCCACACGATGGGGGTCCCCTTCCCAGTACGGGAAGTGCGTGAACTCTGCGACCGCCATCACCTGTGGCTGATCGAGGACAATTGCGACGCGCTCGGCAGCCGTTACGAGGGTCGGCTGACCGGCACCTTCGGTGATATTTCCACCTTCAGCTTCTATCCCGCCCACCACATCACCATGGGTGAAGGCGGAGCGGTGGCTACGCCTCACGACGACCTTGCCAGGATCGCCCGCAGTTTCCGGGACTGGGGTCGCGACTGTTACTGCGGGGGCGGGGCGAACGACACCTGCGGGCGGCGGTTCAGCCAACAGCACGGGACGCTGCCGTTCGGGTATGACCACAAGTATGTCTACAGCCACATCGGCTACAACCTGAAGGTCACCGACATGCAGGCGGCCATCGGCGTGGCGCAACTGGCCAAGCTTCCCGGGTTCATCGAGGCCCGGAAGCGCAACCACCGCCACCTTGACGAAGGGCTGCACCCTTTCGCGGAGCATTTCATCCTGCATATCGCGCCGCCGCAGGCCGACCCCGCCTGGTTCGGCTACGTGCTCAGCATCCGGCCGACCGCGCCGTTCACGCGTCTCGAACTTCTTGCCGCCCTCGACGCGGCCCGCATCGAAACCCGCAACCTGTTCGCCGGCAACCTCCTGCGGCACCCCGCCTACGAGCACCTGGAGCACCGGGTGGCGGGCGATCTCACCAATACCGACCTGATCACGACGAACACCTTTTTCCTGGGGGTGTATCCGGGCATGAACGAGGCAATGCTTGATTTTATACTGACGGTCGTCCGAAATTTCATAACGGGGCGCACTGGGGCATGACCCGATATCAAGAGCAGCCTAGCAACGGCATAATCCATCAGAACGACGATACCCAACGGCCCCTTTTGGTTCACCTATTCTTTGAGATGGGAGCGAACAAAAACCGATTCTTTTCCTGACGAGCGTTATTTTTGAATGAGGAAAAAGCTGTCTCGACCACAGGTTCGAAACTTTCGCCTGATTCTTTTCTGCATCATGCTGGGCCCTGGAAGGACCGATCTGACGGCCTTGGCCGAGCTTCATCGCCAACGTGTGAACACCCGGACCAACCTGGGCAAGTTCCTCATCCGGGAGAAGTGGATCCCCAGGACGTCCTGCGGACGACCGCCGAGATCCTTTTGGCGACCGCCCTTCAACGGAACCGTGCCGGTCGCCAGCCGGTCGCTAGATCGCGCTCATCATCGATTCGCCCCTCAGTGAACTTTCGTACAAAATAGATGATTCAGTTTGGGAACCATTCCACGATGTTCGGCAACATGTCGCTCATCAGGTCCAGCACAGTCTTTCCCACCTTCTTGTTGGGGGGTTGGCGGGAGAGACGCATGTTGATCGGCAAGGCAAACGGCTCGCCTCCCCAGGAAGGGATGATCTCGAAGCACAGCAGAACGATTTGAAAGCCCCAGACGTAAACGACCGTTTTGGAAATCGAACGAGCGGCATTCCGGCACGTTTTAGCGCGATTGTTTTTTCCGTCAGTCCTCTTATGAACAATGTCATCACCAAACAGCCAGAAACGAGCCTGTTGCATGAATCGGTTTTTTGCTCGTCGTGTACATAGAGCCCATGATCCGATCGGCATCTCCGAATGGACGGTACATGAAAATGGGCTGTTTTGGGCATTCGCGCAACAGGCTCAAAAGTCTACCACCACCCTACTTGGGTTCGACCCTTTCAAAGCGCCGAGTTCCTCGACGAACCAGGACAGCACCACGACCATTCCCAGCATTTTGTTCGTCGGGGATCGTCAGTGGTACAAGAATTTCGTGTGGCTTCCGGAAGCATGTATTGCCTTTTCCTGGCTACGCACCAATTTCCAATGAGTTTGCGTTGGTGGAGGGTCATGGCAGCCTGCAGAACTGGAACACATGGCTAGGCTGGGCTTGTCATCGAAACAGGTCGTCCAGCCATCCGGAAGGGACTCGGAATTGGCAACCGCTTATCAAAAGGTCGCAGTTTTTGTCTTCCCCAGTGAAAAGCGCTGGCATAAGGCATTCTCATGGCGTCGATGCGCCGAGGAAACCCTTGCCGTCTATCGGAGGCTCACATGAAGCGTGCTCTGATCTGTGGCATCAGTGGACAGGATGGAGCATACCTGGCCCAATTCCTTCTTGGCAAAGGCTATGAGGTGTGGGGCACCTCCCGAGATGCCCAGATCACCTCTTTCGCCAACCTGGCGATTCTCGGCATACGTGATCGGGTCAACCTCTTATCGATGGCACCCAACGATTTTCGGAGCGTTTTGCAGGCCTTGACCCGCAGCCAGCCCGAGGAGATTTACGGGCTGGCCGGCCAGAGTTCCGTTGGGCTATCGTTCGAGCAACCAGCCGAAACCCTGGACAGCATCCTCCAGGGAACGCTCAATCTCCTCGAGGCCGTGCGTTTCATGGGTGGCACTCCCCGGATCTACCACGCCAGCTCGAGTGAATCATTCGGCGATTTGGGGGGACGGGCCGCCACGGAGGAAACCCCATTTCGCCCCCGCAGCCCCTACGCCGTGGCCAAAGCCTCGGCACACTGGCTGGTAGCTAATTATCGGGACGCCTACGGGCTGTTCGCCTGCAACGGGATCCTCTTCAACCATGATTCTCCGCTTCGCCCACCGCGCTTTGTCACGCGCAAGATTGTTGCCGCCGCCTGCCGGATCGCCGCGGGATCCCAGGAGAAGCTCGAACTGGGGCGCCTGGACATCGCCAGGGATTGGGGCTGGGCACCCGATTATGTCGAAGCCATGTGGCGTATTTTGCATCAGGACATCCCTGACGATTACGTCATTGCCACCGGCCGAACCGCCACCCTGGAGGAGTTCGTCGCCAGAACATTTGCGGAAGTCGGGTTGGACTGGCGCGACCATGTCGTCATTTCTCCCCGCCTGCTTCGACCGTCTGATATTGTCTGGAGCGGGGGAGACCCCACCCGTGCCCGGGAACGCCTAAAGTGGTCTGCCAGCCATTTTCTGCCTGATGTGGTCAGGCTCATGGTCGCCAGTGAAAAGCAATCACTGGGGAAGGGACCATGAACTCTGACAAAGGAAAAGGAATTCTCGCACGAGGGAGTTCAGCTTCTCACCCCTGACTCATTTCTTCGGATCGTCTGACCAGGCCTACGTTTGTTGTTTTCCACCGGCTTCGATGCATTCACCTCGGTCTCGGAATCCATCAAAACAGGGTGATTCCTAGGGTGTCCACGGTATGCCCCTCGGCCCTCCGGGATACGGGCGAAACTTTGGCCCGAGGCTCTTGGCACAGGGCAATCGCATGCAATATTTCGCGCTTGAAGCCCGTTTCCCAGTCTCCCTCTCTGTACGATTGAAAAATTGATGCGGGTTTCCAACGAGGGGGAGGTACGGCAGTGTGCGCGCGGTTTTGAGCAGCCTACTTCCAGAGATGTACGGTTTAGTGCGATTGCCCTGCTCTTGGCAAAACCGGTTGCAATGGTGTAGAGTTTCTGCATTACTGAGCGCCCTAACTACTTCGAGATAGTGCGAAGTGTCGATGGATGTCGTTCCCCATCCCGCACCTCGCAGGACACCCGAAACGGCATGCGAATTGCTTTCGACCCACAGATCTTCTGCCTCCAAGGGGTGGGCGGTATTTCCCGGTATGTGTGCGCCCTGGCCAGGAACCTTGAGGGAATGGCAGGCATCCAAGCCCAGATCTTCGCCCCGATCCATGTCAACGACATCCTGCACCGAACCTTCCCCGACCAGGGCTACAGGATCACTCCCCTCCCCAAAGCCGATCGCTGGCTCTGCACGATCAATCAACTGATGGCCTGGCCGATGATGTCTCTTTTCTCTCCCGACATCGTCCACGAGACGTTTTTTGCCCCGTTCTCACTCGCCCCCCGGTCGGCGCGCCGAGTGATCACCGTCTATGACATGATCCATGAAAAGTTCCCCATGATGTTCGAGCCGCGTAACCCCACCGCGCGATGGAAACGTCGGGCGGTCTTTCGGGCGGACCACGTGCTGTGCATTTCGGAGCACACCCGCCAAGATCTCATCGCCCTGACCGGCCTACCCCCGGAGCGTGTCACCACCACCCTGCTTGGGTTCGACCCTCTCAAAGCGCCGAGTTCCTCGACGGACCAGGACAGCACCACGACCATGCCCAGCATTCTGTTCGTCGGGAATCGTCAAGGGTACAAGAATTTCGTGCGGCTTCTGGAAGCATTTGCCGCTTCTTCCTGGCTGCGCACCAATTTCCAACTGGTTTGCTTCGGCGGAGGATCATTGCAGCCTGCAGAACTGGAACACATGGCTAGGCTGGGCTTGTCCTCGAAACAGGTCGTCCAGCAATCCGGAGGGGACTCGGAATTGGCAACCGCTTATCGAAAGGCCGCGGTTTTCGTTTACCCCAGTGAATACGAGGGATTTGGCCTCCCCCTGCTTGAAGCGATGTCCCTCGACTGCCCGGTCATCTGCAGCAATACCAGTTCGCTTCCGGAAGTGGCCGGAGACGCGGCGGAGTATTTTCCCCCAGTCGAGGTGGAAGCCATCCGGGAGGCCCTGGAACGGGTTTTGACATCCTCAACCCGGCGCCAGGAGTTGATCGAGCGGGGAAAGCGACGGCATAAGGCATTCTCATGGCGGCGATGCGCCGAGGAAACCCTTGCCGTCTATCGGAGGCTCACATGAACTGTGCCCTGATCTGTGGCGTCGGTGAACAGGATGGAGCATATCTGACCCAAATCCTTCTTTTCTTGGCAAAGGCTATGAGGTTGGGGCATCTCCCAGAGGATGGTCTGATCACCCCTTTCAGCAGCCTGGCGATTCTCGGCATACGTGACCAACTCATCTTGTATGGCTCCTCGTCTCATCCTCGGGGGTTAACCTAGGGATGCGAAGCTGTTGGATGAATCGGTTTTTGGTTCGCCATGTCCATAGCGCCTTTGATCCAGCCACCATCTTCGGATGGGCGGTATAAGAAAATGAGCTGTCTGGAGCGTTCGTGCAACAGGCTCTTGCTCCAACCAATAACGGAGCACATCCAGCATACGAAGTCGGAATTTTTGACGGTCGGCATGGCCCATGAACCACTTTTTTTCACCCTTCCCCCGACCACCTGCTATCACCTGTCGCCAGGTCGGTGGTTAGTCATCTCCCAACGTTAATAACCACCAATGCCAAAATCTGACAGGAATCGACCTCTCCATCTCTTGCTTACCGGAGCCACAGGTTTTTTGGGTAGTCACCTCTTGGCCGATTTCTTGCGGGCTGGTCATCGAGTAACCATCCTACGCCGGCCGACATCGCCCATAACTCGGATTGCCCGATTCCTTCCCGACATTCGCGACGTTCCGCTCACCCCTGACAACTTGTCGCTCGCCTTTCGAGAAAGACCAGTCGATGCGGTAGTCCATGCAGCCGGGGCTTTTGGTCGCCGGGGGGAAACCGCTGCAGACCTCATACAAGCGAACCTGGTTTTCCCTCTTGAGCTCCTTGAAGCTGCGATCCACTACGGGGTCCCGAGATTTCTCTACGCGGATACTGTTCTTCCACCAGGCGTATCCCCCTATGCCCTTTCCAAACACCAGATGTTGGAATGGGGAAAGAAATTGTCCAATCGGGTGGGGTTCGTCAATCTCCGCCTGGACCAACTATACGGCCCAGGTGATGGAGAGGAGAAACTAGTCACCTGGCTTCTGCAGCAAATGGAAAAAGGGGTTTCTCCTATTCCCATGACACCTGGTGCCCAAGAGCGTGATTTTCTCTTCATCGAGGATGGTGTGGCGGCATTCCGAACGGTCCTCAACAAGCTTCCTGCCTGCAATGGATTCACCACCCTCGACGTAGGAGGCGGGCACCCCACATCATTACGGCAGTTCGTGACTCTTCTTCGTCAGGAATTCGAACGGCAAAGGAATCGGGCAGTAAGTTCCCAATTTGATTTTGGTGCCCTGGCTTATCGTGATGGTGAGCTGATGCATCCAAACCTGAACCTTGAGCCGTTACGGCAACTCGGCTGGACGGCTCGCTATGACCTACCCACAGGGATCTCTTTAACAGTAAAGAGTTACCTTGAATCCTCGAGACCTATCGTGCCCCATCGTATGGGCAGCAGCTAAATTATGGCGCGCATTTTGCTTATAGACCCTGCGAGTCCCATGGGGGCTTGCCATGGAGAAGCTTTTCAGCCAAATGTTGGCCTCGCCTATTTGCAAGCCGCATTGCGACAATACGGACACACTACTCGAATTCTAGATTGTGCCAATCAGCGGATCCCGACTAGGGATGTTTTGGGCGTGGTACGCGCTTGGCAACCGGAAATCGTCGGGTTTTCGGTTAAAACCGCCACCGAAGAGGAGTCTCGGCGCCTAGGCCGGGAGATCCGCCAGGTCCTCCCCTCCTGCCGGTTAATTATGGGTGGCGTCGGCAGCCCGATCTTCCTAGACTCTACCGAGGATCTTTACCCATTCCATGGGGTATTCGCCGGCGAAGGAGAAAAGGCATTCCCTCCCCTATGTGATGACCTGGCCAGGGGGCAGGTCCCCACGGGCTGTCCCTCTTTTTACACCGAGCCGACTCCCATTCGCCAGCAGGTATTTGCCCGGATCCCCGCCGAGTGGCTCGATCGCCTTCCTCACCCTGATTTTACCGGGTTCCCTGAGGGTATTGAAGAAGCGCTGCGCACCAGGTATCCACTCGTCACCAGCCGAGGGTGCGTCTATCGCTGCGCCTACTGCAGTGTTCCCCACCTAAGCGGGGGCCGACTGCGCAAGCGTTCCGTCTTCCAACTTCTCGCCGAATTAGAGGAGCGACGGGCGGCAGGCCTACAGTCGTTCATAATCATCGACGATCTATTCAATCTCGACATGGCCCGCACGAAAGCCTTCTGCAAGGCGCTGATCGCCAAAGGCTGGAACTTGAGTTGGTCCTGTCCCAACGGGTTGCGCGCCGACCGGATCGACGATGAGATGGCCACCCTAATGCGTCGCAGCGGATGCACCCAGGTCAGCATCGGTGTAGAAAGCGGGGATCCCGAGGTCTTTGCCCGCATTGGGAAGGGAGAGACTCTCGCCGACGTCGAGCGGGGTATCCGCTGTTGCCAACGCGCAGGTATTGAAGTCACCGGCTTTTTCATGCTCGGGCTCCCCGGTGATTCTCCCCAGGCCCAAGATGCCTCGGTTGCTTTCGCTCGACGCCTTGGTATCAAGTTCGTCCTTAGCCTTTTTGTTCCCTACCCCGCCACCCCCCTATGGGATTGGGCCCAAACCCATGCAAGGTTTTTAGCCCCGCTCCGGGGTTCGCTGCACTTCGCCCGTTTTGGGGATGCGAACTTCCAAAGCGCCATCGAAACGCCGGATTTCCCTGCGGAGCTCCGCCGAGAAACGTTCTTCCGCGTCAACGTTCTCATGAGGAACTTCGGCATGCTTTTTCCCCGCCGGGCGACATTGCTACGGAAAGGTCTCCTAACCATCAAAGCCCTCCTGCGGTATGACCCACCAGGTCTCCTGGAACTTCCCTGGCATATCTTCCAGGTCCTCAGAGAGCGGTTCCGACAGTTGGCCCAAGGATCCAACCGAGGAAAGGGGCCACGGCCTTGACCCGTGCTCGGCTTCCCCCCCACACCATCGTCGCCCTAACAGCTTGGGTGTGTCGTCTAACTAGCATCGCCGTCAGTCTTCTGAGCACCCGTGCCCTGGTGGAATTCCTGGGGGTTGAGCGCTACGGCGCTTTCGCAATCATAGTCTCCTTGGGTGGGTGGTGTGGCCTGGCCGAGGCAGGTTTGGGACCGTCCCTCCAGAATTTCGTATCGGAAGCTCGCGCTCGGGGTGAATCCTATGGCCAGTATTTACGGGCAGGACAGTATTTGATCGCCCTTCTGGCTTTGATCGTCGGAATGATCCTGTTCTTGGTCGGAGGTTTTATCCAAAATCTCCTTTTGGCGAAATTTCCAGGAGGACTGTCCCAGGAGACCTTTGGAGGCCTGCCACTGGTTACTCTGGCCGGCGGACTTTTTGTCGGCCATTCCCTTCTCGGAATTTCCTATCGAATCCTTCTCGCGAAAGGATCTGGTAATCTTGCCTACATCTTGCCAGCTCTGGGGGGTGCTTTTTCCCTCCTGGGGCTGCTGGCTGCTAACCACTGGAGACCTATAAAGAATCCTCTGGCAGTTGCCATTCTCTTGGGTACGGCACCTCCAACCGTTTTGGCTGGGCTTGGTTGGTGGAAAGCATTCCATCAAGAGAAATTAGGAGAAGTTCCGTTTGCCCTCATCAAGGAGGCGTGGAAGCCTCTCTTTTCGCGTGCCCTCAGATTCGGTGGGTTCGCCGCCATGAGCGCGGTCACCCTTCAAATCGACTACCTCGTCATGTCGCAGACTCTCTCCCCGCAAGAGATCACCCAATATAACCTCATCACCAAGGTGTATCTCATCGTCATTGCCTTCCAGGGATCTTACCTAATGACTGCCTGGCCGGTAATCACCGAATGTATGAACCGCCACGCCATCTCTGAGGTCCATGTGCTGGTCAATCGGTCTTTGTGGCTAGGATTCGCGCTCGTTGGCGTTTGCTCTATCATCCTTCTCCTGACTCCTGACCTCGTGTACGCCATCATCGCCCCTTCCGTGACCGCCCGCGTCGATCGTCTGACTCTGGGGCTGTTCGCTCTCTATTTCTCCTGCCGCGTATGGGCAGAACCGTTTGCCATCACGTTGATCAGTGTTAATTCCCTCCGAATCTTTTGGCTGTATGTCCCCATCCAAGCACTTATCAATGCGGGCCTGCAGATCAGTCTGGCCAATCTGTTCGGTCTCAAAGGGATTTTGGCTGGCCTGATCTGTTCCTTTCTTTTAACAGCGGCCTGGATTCTCCCCTGGAAGTACAGGGCAATTCTTTGGAAATTTGCCCCATCGCCCAACCCCAACCCAGTTCAGGGAGCAACTTGATGCCTCTCTTGTCTATCTGCATTCCTACCTACAACCGCTGTGACCTGCTCCGCGAACTCCTCAAGTCGATCCTAATGCAAACCCCCGACCGGGATATCGAGATTGTGGTAAGCGACAATGCCTCCGAGGATGGGACACAGGAGATGGTGGAAGCCATGGCCTGCCGCCATTTTCCTCTTATCCGGTATGACCGGTCACCCGTCAACCTAGGACCGGACGCCAATTACCTCCGCGCCGCCAATCTGTCCCAGGGAGAATTCTTCGTGATCATGGGCAGCGATGACGTTTTTGAGCCAAATGCCATAGCGTATCTGCTAGAACGGATCACCCAGGTTCGAGCGGACCTCCATCTTTTTCAACGCCGGGAGTGCGATTTTTTTCTGAACCCCCTTCGGATCAGACCTTGGTGGACTTTCCACGGTTCCGACCGCCTGATCGATTTCAGCGCCTCTGCCAGCCGAATGCAGTATTGGGAGAATTCACTGAGCCTTCCCGCCATTTTCTCCTACCTGAGTTCCACGGTGGTCAGGTCGTCGAGATGGAAAGGGAAGGTCTGCCCACCAGATTTTATAGGTTCGGGATATGCTCATACCTATATCTACCTGAAAGCCGTTCTCGGGGGTACCCTAGCCTGTTGGTCAAAAGCTGTCGTCGCATGCCGTCTGGGGAATGACACGTTTTCGAAACCATCCAACCCCGCCGCCCGTCCCCTCCTCGACCTGCGAGCTTATGCCCGCCTTGCCCAGGAACTTCCTGCAGCAGAAAGACCGGCTTTTACTCGTGTTCTGGCCCGGGATCACGAAAATTGGTATTCATTTTCCCGCCTCCTTGCGATCAAAGCCGCTTCACCAGAGGCGGACTGGCAGGAGTTGACCCGCCGGTGGCGTAGCATCGGGGCCTTGCGAACGTCTTGCAAAGCCACCAACCTCTTCCCCACCGAGATGCTAGCATTCTTACGCCGGGTGATCCGGTGGTCCAGATCGCTGATGTGAGCTTCTGGTCGGGAAATCCATACAGCGGGACAGGGTAACCCCGCCGCAAATCATCGAGATCCGAATCAAGCGCAGCGCATAGTTGTCGAGATTTCGTAGGCGAAATCGCAGATGGGCGCAAAGGCGAGCCCCAATGGACGCCTTCACTTCGTTTTCACAGACGGCCCGCCTGGCTTCGGCTTGATGAGCGGCGGTTTCTCGGTGGGAGTATTG
This sequence comes from Candidatus Ozemibacteraceae bacterium, assembly GCA_937998695.1. GTDB lineage: Bacteria > Muiribacteriota > Ozemobacteria > Ozemobacterales > Ozemobacteraceae > Ozemobacter. Next base: position 9,025 of record CALLCO010000091.1, on the reverse strand, counting down.
CCCATCGTGGACCCTAATTCCAGCTAAAGCAGGGCGGGGAAATCGCGCAAATCTGAACCCCCGCTGCCTAGCACGAATGAAGAAATCGAAATCCGCGGCCAAACGGAAGGTTTCTCGAAACCCGCCCAATTGGTCGAAGACCTGTCGCCGGAAGAAGGCTCCCTGGGGTGGAACAGCGTTGATCGCATCGCAAGCTAAGGGGAGGATATCGCAGGGCATGGGCATACGAAAGGCGTGCAAGAAGCGTCCTTCCAAATCGAGATACTCGACTGTTCCGCTGTAGAAAAGGTCGACCCCGTCTGGCACCCACTGCACCGCGGAACGAACCGTTTCCGGGAACAGAATATCGTCAGCGTTGAGATAGGACAACCAGCTCCCGCGGGCAACCCGCATGCCGGCGTTGATGGCGGAATACATGTTGCCGGGGGGAACGCTCAACCAGCGGCTGGCCAAGGCCCGACCCAGTTCCGCCGTTCCATCCGTCGAAAAGCTGTCAACGACGATCAACTCCGCCCCGGCCCTGACCAGGGGCAGTAGGCTCTCGAGGGTGACCCCCAGGGTGCTACGACAGTTGAGGGTGGGAACGATGATCGTGACATCAAAGGGGGTAATCATGGTATAACCTCTTTCCCTGGGTGTGGAGGAAATGCAAGTGCCGGAGGGTCATCAATGCCTGACTCCTCGCTCGCCAGCGGATAGTCCCCTGCTGGTCCTCGTCCTTCAGCCCGCTCCTTGGTGCGGCGAACAAATCGTTTCAAGACCATTTTATACCGTTGTACCTCACCACCCCGGAGCCATCGTTTGACCGCCAAGGTAAAATCATCATCCCGACAAATTCCCCACTCTCCCTGGGGGACGAATCCAGAGGCAACCAGAAATGATTCCCAGGCATTCACGCGGGCAATGTCGGGATTGAATGCTGAACTACGATGGGAACTGTTGAAAATCCAGATGGTGGAATATGACGCTGGAGAGGGAAAACCCGTCAGGCCGATATCGAAAACCCTGTCCCCCAGGTATGGTCGCAAGTTACGTTCAGTAGACAAACAAATGGAGGCAGGGTCGCGGACAATCATCGCAGCGATTTCCCGGAAGGGCGGAATGTAATGATGGAGATCGCTTCCCTGAAGCGAGTTTTTCCAGGCGACACCATTGAGCGCCAGAATCGCAAGACATGCTGCGATCTTTTTGCGAAGGTTCCCAAGCGAATAAACGCCAAGAGCGACCATGCACCATACCATGGGGGTACAAAAAAAGAGACGCACCGGATAGTTCAGGTAATTCAGCCGCGTAAGGAGAAACGGCATGGCCAATACCCCCAGCGCAATAGGAACCACCGCACTTATGAGCAGAAATTTAGTCGTTCCCAGATTGATTCGAAGGCCGAAAATTCCACCGCGGCCTGCCAACCAAAGAAGACCAACAAATGCCGGGAGAGATATCCAGAAACGCCAGGGAAAGATCGTCGGCCCGACCAAGAAGGCATACATGGAATAGATGGTTGAAGCAGGAATTTGGAAGAAAATCCCCCTCCCTTCTTGTAGGAGGAAATCCTCCTTAGGGCCAGCTCCGGCGAGTTGAGAAACAAACGTTGGGAGATGGGGAATGAACCCAATGGCGGGAAGGAGCCAAGCCCAGCAAAGAGGGCGCAACGAGGAGGGGAACACCAGGATAGAAGCCATCACCTGGACGGGAAAAAGGCACAAAGGAAGGAGGTAGAATGAGTACATTGCCACAAGGTTTACCAGGCCAACCACGATAAACCAAAGCCGATTTCCCGTGCGATTTCCTTGATGCAATGCCACTAACCCCACAGAAAAAAGGAAGGCGGTCCAACCAAAATAGCGTCCCATTTTTCCGAAAGTTACCACCTGTGAGGAAGTAAGACAGGTAGCCAGAAAAATCACCGCCAGCGAACGTTGGTTCGGATATTCTTTTCGCAAAAGCCATGCCATTACCAAAACTGCCAATCCTGTGAAAAATGCCGAAGGGAATCTTAACATCCATTCCGGAATCTTCTGTGCCTCATCGGTTTTTCCACCTACCCATGATGAAATGCCTAGCCAGGCTTTGGTTAGAAGGTAAAATCCAGGCGGATGGCAATCGTCAGTCGCGATGAAGGAAATCATTTCGCCCCAAGGCTTTCCTACCGCTTCATAGGTGTACCACTCATCTCCCCAATAAGGCTCCCTGGAAAGAGTTGAAAAGATGGGAATCAACGCCAGTCCAAAAATGACGAGGAACACGCAACCGCCTCGCTTGCCCAGCAATTTCTGGGTCATCGTGATGAAGCGTATTTTTTTTGAAGTGGGGGTTGAAAAGATGGACATGCTCAGGCGACCTGCAGGTTGGCTACCAAACAATCTGCCCTGGAGGCCAAACATGTCCACAAGCATCTTGTATCACGGAGGGGGTCTGGTCGGCTATGACTACCTCTTCACCAGGGATGAACAAGGCGCCATGATCTTCTGTGTCCGACCCAAAGCCCAAACGGTCTGCTGCCCTGAATGCGGGCGAGAGCACGTGGTTTTCCGTGGCGGGAAGGTCCGACAGTTTCGGGCTCTTCCCATTGGAAACAAGCCAGTCTCCATCGAGGCATGGGTTTAGCGTGTCTTTGGCGAGGACTACAAGAAGGACAGGCAGCTTTGACTGGATGCGCTGACGGACCATGCCAGAAACCTCCGAATGAGCGACCCACCCGCGGAGCACCCCCGAGGTGATGTCCTCATACTACATGAATTCCGCGGGAAATCAATCCGCCTGAAGGCCTGACGAGCACCGCCCTCCTCCATTGCCCTGTTCACGCAGCTTGGCAGTCGATCGCGATCTCCCGCGGCGTTGCGCTCGAACATCCTGGTTGTCTGTTGCACGAAGCCTGCGCTCTTCGCCTCATCTGTATCTCATCGTCGACCCTTCTCAGTACCTGGGCGGACCCCGCCCTCCATGGCTATCTTCATCGAACCGCCCCCTCCAGGTGCAGTTCGACGAGGATTCCGTTGAGGCTCGGTCGCAGATTCCCGGGGCTTCGGCTCCACATCTGCAAGGGATCGCGATTCGACCTGGCAACCCGCTTCGTTGGCCCAATCGAGAGTTCCTGTGACGCGCAGCAAATTTGCCAAGAAGGGAGGATCGTGGTATCCTACCGTGCCCCCGAAGCTTTCGAGGTATTCAATGATCTTCCAAATCCTGAGGTTCCTGCTGGTCATCACCGGGACCATCGTCGGAGTGACCCTGGCCTACGGGATCACCTCCACCTACGAGAATTTCCTCGAGACCGAAAACGCGGAGCTCAAACTGGCCGCGTTGCTTGGCTGCATCGGGTATCTCTTCATGTCGATGGCCGGCCGCGAGCTGCAGGACTGGCTCGAGAGCAAGATCGAGAACACCAACAGCTACGACCTCGCCTGGGGCGCCCTGGGCATGGTCTTGGGTCTGATCTCGGCCAACCTCCTGTTCATCCCGCTCTACTTCCTCATGTACCGGGGCTACGGCGATGTTCATTTCCAGAACAAGTTTTTCCAGTCGCTCGTCCCGCTGTTCCAATTGGTGATCCCCTTCTTCTTCAACCTGCTGTTCGGGTTCCTGGGCATCCGCATCATCGCCCGCTACCGTTCCTCGCAGGAACGTCTGCAACCGGGTGCCGTGGGGGTTCCCCCCAAAGTCATCGACACCAGCGCCATCATCGACGGCCGGTTCGCCGACCTGTTCCGCCTCGGCTTCATCGAAGGCCAGATGATGATCCCGCGCTTCGTGATCAACGAGCTGCAGTTCCTCGCCGACGCCGCCGACGGCACCAAACGCGGCAAGGGCCGGCAGGGGCTCAACCTCCTGAACAAGTTGACCAAGGAGTTTCCCGACCAGGTGCTGATCACCAGCCAAGATTTCCCCGAGGTTCAGGAGGTCGATGCCAAGCTGATCCGGCACGCCAAGGCCCACCATTCCACCATCATCACGCAGGACTTCAACCTCAAGAGGGTGGCCGAACTCGAGAAAATTAGGGTCCTCAACCTCAACGACCTGATGAACGCCCTCAAACCCATCTTCGTCAGCGGCGAGGAGGTCGAGGTCCAGATCATCAAACCCGGCAAGGAGGCCGGCCAAGGCGTCGGCTTCCTGTCCGACGGCACGATGATCGTCGTCGAGGACGGCGGCGACCAGATCGGCAAGAAGGTCACCACCACCGTCACCAACATCCTGCAGACCACCGCCGGCCGCATGATCTTCGCCCGGATCCATCCGATCCAGGGCGGAGGCCCGCCCGCCGCCGACAAACGCAAAGACCACACCTAGAGTCCGAAAGGGAGGATTCGCCCCATGGGTATCCGCGTCAAAGACATCATGGATTCCAAGCCGATCACCGTCGACGAGACCCAGACGGTGTTCAGCCTGCGCGAACTGCTCATTCTGCGCCAGCCTGAGTGCATCCTGGTCCTGGACAAGGCAAAGAAGCTGGTCGGCCTGCTGACCCCTTCACACCTAGCCACCATCGCCCATGCCGAGGCCGACGAGCCGATCGGCAAGGTGATGATCCGCCATTTCAAACGCATCAACGAAAACATGACCATCCGTGAGGCCGCTTTGCTCCTGTCGGCCAGTGAGCTCGAAGCGCTGCCGGTCATCGACAACGCCGAGAACCTTGTCGGCGTCGTGACCAACAGAGACATCGTCAAGGACCTTGTGGAAGAACATTCCGAACAGCGCCTGACCCCAGAGAGCGCGGTCGTCTACCTGGCCATGACGAAAGACCCCGAATCGGAAGAGTACTGGCTGCAGAAGGTGCAGACCAACGGCTTCCGGGCCGCCATCACCCAGGTCGGCGCCACCGCCGAGAAGCTGCCCATCAAGCTGCGCGAGGCGACCATCGTGGCCGCCATCGCGCGTTCGGTCATCCGGGAAGACCCCCGCGAGAAGTTCTCGGTGAGCAACGCCGTTCGCGACATCTACGCCCAGCTCAGCATCATCAACCCCGGCCTCGGCGGCGGCTTCAAGGTCGCCATCGTCCGGGGTGAGGGGCGCATCGCCGTGGCCGCCTTCGGCCGCTGCGGGCACGCCCTGGCCAACGGCAACGAGCAGATCTTCATGGGCGGAAACATCATCTGACCATGACTTCCCCCGCTACGCCTGCGCCAGTGCCCGCCGCCCCTCCCCGTCCCATCCGGGTCCGTTTCGCCCCTTCCCCGACCGGCTACCTGCACGTCGGCGGAGCCCGCACCGCCTTGTTCAACTGGCTGTTCGCGCGCCGCCATGGGGGCGTCTTCGTGCTGCGCATCGAGGACACCGACCTCGACCGCTCGACCGCCGAGTCTGAAGAGGGCCTGCTGCGCGATTTGCGCTGGCTGGGCCTCGACTGGGACGAAGGCCCCGGCGTCGGCGGCCCCCACGGCCCCTACCGCCAGTCGGAGCGCCGCGAGATCTACCAGAAGGCCGCCTGCGCCCTTCTCGACGCGCGGAAAGCCTACCCCTGCTTCTGCCCCGAAGAGCAGCTCGAAGCCAAGCGGAAGGCCGCCGAGGCCGCCGGTGCCCCCCTGCACTACGACGGCACCTGCCGCCGCCTGGCCGAGAGCGACGTTCGCCGCCGCATCGGGGCCGGTGAGCCTTACGCCATCCGGATGGCGGTGCCCCCACGCGACATGGTGCTCGACGACCTGATCCGCGGCCGTGTCGAGTGGAAGGCCGACACCCTCGGCGACTTCATCATCCTGCGCTCGAACGGGATGCCCGTCTACAACTTCTGCGTCGTCGTCGATGACGCCGACATGGAGATCACCCATGTCCTGCGCGGTGACGACCACCTGACCAACACCCACCGCCAGCTCATCATCTACGAGGCGCTCGGCCGGCCCCTTCCCCTATTCGGGCACGTCTCGATGATCCTGGGGCCCGACAAGGCCAAGCTGTCCAAACGGCACGGCACCACTTCGATCGGCCAGTTCGCCGCCGAGGGCTACCTGCCCGAGGGCATGATCAACTATCTCGCCCTGCTCGGCTGGAGCGAAGGCAACGACCAGGAGGTCTACACCCGCGACGAGCTGATCGCGAAGTTCTCGCTCGAGCGCATCGGCTCATCAGCCGCCGTCTTCGACCAGACCAAGCTGGCCTGGATGAACGGCCTGCACATCCGGCGCCTGCCCCCGGAGCGACTGGGCGCCCTGGTCGCCCCGATCCTGCGCGAAGCCTGGCCCGGCGAGGCCCGGCTGGCCGACCCGGCCTTCCTGGTCAAAGTGGGACGGTTGCTACAGAATCACCTGCATGTCCTGCGCGAGGCCCCCGCCCAGCTGAAGCCGGTGTTCGAGGGCGGCCCCCCCGCCGACGACGAGGCCGCCGCCGCCCTCACGGTGCCTGGCGCCGAGGCCCTCTACGCCGTTTTCGTCGAGGAACTAGCCAGGCTCACCGACTGGCGGCGCGAAACGATCAACGAAGCGCTGAAAGCCGCCGGCAAAGCAACCGGCATGAAGGGGAAGAACCTGTTCATGCCGATCCGCGTCAAACTGACCGGTCTCGCCCACGGCCCCGACCTCGGCCTGATCATCGACGTGCTCGGGTTCGCCGAGGTCCGCCACCGCCTCCTGGGCGGGGCGGCGGGCTGAGCCGCTCGCTGAGAAGCTCGCTGAGCCCCCCATGGACAAGATCCTGATCCTCGATTTCGGGTCGCAGGTCACCCAACTCATCGCTCGCCGCGTGCGGGAGGCCCACGTCTACTGCGAGATCCGTCCGTGGGATGTGGCTCCTGGCGAGATCGAGGCGTTCGGGCCACGCGGCATCATCCTGTCGGGAGGGCCTAACTCCGTCTACGAAGGTGCGGCGCCGCGGGCCCCCGAGGTCGTCTTCACCCTTGGGGTACCGGTGCTGGGCATCTGCTACGGTATGCAGACGATGGCCGAGCAGCTGGGCGGCCAGGTCGAGAAAGGTCGGGTGCGGGAGTTCGGCCACGCCGAGATTTGGGCCCGCGGCCACTCGCGCCTGCTGCGCGATCTGCAGGACCGCACGAACGAGCTCGGCCACGGCCTGCTCGACGTCTGGATGAGCCATGGCGACCAGGTCACCCGGCTGCCCGAGGGGTTCACCGTCATCGCCGAGACGGGCTCCTGCCCGATCGCCGCCATGGCCCGCGAGGATCGTGGCTGGTATGGGGTCCAGTTCCACCCCGAGGTCACCCACACCCTGAAGGGGAAGGAGATCCTGCAACGGTTCGTCCTCGAGATCGCCGGCTGCCGCCCCGACTGGACGATGCCCGGCTACATCGACCAGGCCATCGGCCGGATCCGGCGGGCGGTCGGCGACGAAGAGGTCCTGCTCGGGCTGTCGGGCGGCGTCGACTCGTCGGTGACGGCGGCCCTGCTGCACCGGGCGCTCGGGGAACGGCTGACCTGCGTTTTCGTCGACAACGGCCTGTTGCGCCTGCACGAAGCCGACCAGGTGATGCGCGTCTTCCAGAAGCATCTCGGGGTGCGGGTCGTCCACGCCCGTGCCGAGCACCGGTTCCTGCAGGCGCTGGCCGGGGTGACCGACCCCGAAGCCAAACGCAAGATCATCGGCCGGGTCTTTGTCGAGGTCTTCCAAGACGAAGCGGCGCGCCTGCCCCAGGTGAAATGGCTGGCTCAAGGCACGATCTATCCCGACGTCATCGAGTCGGCGGGCGGAAAGACGAAGAAGGCGCACACCATTAAAAGCCACCACAATGTGGGTGGTCTTCCGGAAACCCTGCATTTGAAGGTGCTCGAGCCCCTGCGCGACCTGTTCAAGGACGAGGTGCGGGAACTGGGCCTGGCCCTGGGCCTTCCCCGCGAGATGGTTTTCCGCCATCCGTTCCCGGGGCCGGGGCTGGGCGTGCGCATCCTCGGCGAGGTGCGGCAGGAATACGCCGACCTGTTGCGGCAGGCCGACGCCATCTTCCTCGACGAGCTGCGCGCGGCCGGCTGGTATGACAAGGTCTCGCAGGCCTTCGCCGTCTTCCTGCCCGTCAAGTCCGTCGGGGTCATGGGCGACGGCCGCACCTACGAGTACACGCTCGCCCTGCGGGCGGTGGAGACCACCGACTTCATGACCGCGCGCTGGGCGGAGCTTCCCTACGCGCTGTTAGGGCGGGTCGCCAACCGCATCATCAACGAGGTACGCGGCATCAACCGTGTCGTCTACGACATCTCCGGCAAGCCCCCGGCCACCATCGAATGGGAGTGAACCGCCTCACCGCGGAGGAAAGCCCTCGAAAGCGCTCGATCGGCGAGGGATGTTCCACAGGAAACATTCCTCACGGGCGCTGATTCGATGGATGGAGGAATTTGGTGTCATCAAGGTGCGGGTGATCGACATCCGATCACCAGACATTTCATCAGGAGGTTGTCATGAAAGGGAAACGGATGGGGAAGTGGTTGCCGATGGGGGTGGTGGTGGGAGGTCTGGTGCTGGGGATGGGGCTCGCCGTCTCTCCGGCAGGGGCGGAGGTGGTGCAGCTGCGTTCGTTCGGGGAGCTGATGGACGCTCTGAAGGCTGGCTTCCCCGTGCGTGTGGTCGCCCACTATGGCAAGTGCAAGCTGATCTGTGACGGCAAGGAGACGCCCGCCCCCGACGCCATCGGCGGCATGGATGTGGGGACGTTCGAATACTTCGCGCCGATGGCCGTTGGCAATCCGAACGCGTTCGTGGTCTTCTCGACAGCCAGCCTGATACATCACAAGGGGTACATCTACAACTACGGCAAGTTCAAGGTCTACGAAGACGGCCGGGTCGAGATCACTGCCCAATATGCCAAGCCGGTAACCTTCCGGGTGATCATGGACGAGCTGTTCACCGGCGTGATCAACGACGGCCATAACGATGGCGCTATCTACTTCTACGCCCGCCGCTAGGCGAAACGGGAAGAGCGCGGCCCGCACTAGTATGACTCCCGTCGTTTCCCAAACCCTGGGGCCGGGTTCGCCTCCAGACACCATTCCGCAGGCTCGGATCGGTGGCCTCGGGTTCGGCTCGATTCGTCGTCCGAACCTCGCAGAATCGCCATCCATGGCGATCTGCGAGGCGCGAGGCC
>CALLCO010000090.1 GCA_937998695.1 Candidatus Ozemibacteraceae bacterium | reverse complement strand
CGCCCGCCTCGACGGCGGCGACGTCGCCGGTGATGGTGTAGAAGCCCTTCCCGCCGATGGCCATGGCCAGCCGGATCTCGCACAGGTCGACCTCGGCCGCCTTGACCGAAGCGTCGGCGGCGAGGATGGTGGCGACGACGTCGAAGGTTTCGACGACGCCCAGGGCGCCGGTGGTGGGCAGGGTGTTGGTAGCGGTCATGGCGGGGTAGACCTGGGGGTGCAGGTTGGGGATGACGAGGTCGTTGACGAGATAGCCCTGGCCGACGCGCACGCCGGCGCCCACGCTGGCCTCGACGGCGGCGACATCGCCCCAGACGAGGACCATGTACTTGCCCGGACAGATGGTGCGGGCCAGCACCAGTTCGACGGTGGCGGCCTTCAGCATCGTGTCGGTGGTGAGGTAGCCGACCGCGATGCTGGACAGCTCGATCAGGCCGATGGCGTTGTTGAAGGGGATGGTCATCGGAAGCTCACTCCCTGGCGATGGTGATGGCTTCGGCCGTCACGTCGGCGATGCGGCCGCTGATCGAGGCATGCAGGACCGCCCCCAGCTTCTTCTCGGGGACGGCCCCGATCTTCTGGCCGGCGGTGACGCGGTCGCCCGGCTTGACCAGGGGCTGGACGGGGACCCCGATGTGCATTTTGAGCGGCAGGCGCACTTGCTCGACCCGCAGGTCGACCGGGGTGAAGGGGGCCTGGCGGTCGTAGTCGAGCAGACCGATCTTTTTGAGGAGGCGTTCGATGCTGACCCGGCGCATCGACCGCATGGGGTGGACGCTCGGGGTGCCCTTCCAGTCGGACAGTTTGATGCCGCGGGCGAGGTGGGTCTTCTTGGCGACGACGGCCATCTCGCGTGGGGGCAGGTCTTCGGGACAGCTGAAGAGGGAACAGAGCCCGCACTCGCAGCAGAAGACCGACTCGACCGACCACGCCTGGTCGTTGGCGGCGCTGAGCTGGGCGGTGCGCATGGCCTTGTGGGGCTTGATCGGGTAGCCCAGCAAGAAGCGCGGGCAGAGTTCGGTGCAGTCGGTGCACTGGTCGCAGGCCGAGCGGGCGATGCGGGTGTTGTCTTTCAGGGGGCGGCTCATCTTGCGGATGAGCGGGTGGTCGAGGGGCAGGGCGATCAGCCCGCCGCAGGTCTTGGTCACCACCTCGCGATCGACGTCGCCGAGCCGGCGGCCCATCATGGGGCCGCCGTCGATGACGGCGAGGCCGGTGAGGTCGTGCAGGCCGGCTAGGGCGAGGGCTTCCCGCACGGGCAGCCCGACCGGGACCTCGACCGTGACGGGGTGGGGAACCTTGCCGGTGACGGTCAGCACCTTCGTGGTCATGGGCTTCCCGCGCCCCAGCAGCAGCAGCGTCTCGACATTGGCGACCACGCACCCGATATGGAGGGGAATGCCCCCATAGGGAATCAGCCGCTTCGAGGCTTCGTAGACCAGCTCGTACTCGTCGCCGGCCGGGTAGAAGTCGCCGAGCGGCAGCAGGTCGATGCGGGGGTCGTCGATCGCCTCGCGCAGGTGGGTGAGTACCTTGGCGTATTTCTTCTTGACCCCGATGAAGCCTCGCTTGGCGAGGGTCAGGTCAAGGGCGGCCTTCAGTCCCTGGAGGAAGGGGGCGGTCTGGTGCAGGAGCAGCTCTTTGTCTTTGTGCAGGAGCGGCTCGCACTCGGCGCCGTTGACGATGAGGTAGTCGATGTCGCGGGCGGCCAGCTTGACGTGGGTGGGAAAACCCGCCCCGCCGCATCCGACGATGCCCAGTTCCTCGATCGGCAGTGCTGCCATGTGCGGTGGTGGCGGTGGCTAGCCTAGACGATGCGGAAGGCGTCGACCAGGACGCAGCGCCGCTGTCGGGTGAAGGTGCGCGCGCTGGTCAGGCCCTCGCCGGTGGGGGAAGCGATGGTGAAGGTGGTGAAGCCTTCCCCGCCGAGGCCGAGACCGGCGTAGCTGGGCCCGTTCTTGACGAAGATCGAGCAGTTGCAGCGGGTGGCCATCTTGTGCAGGTTGTCGAGGTTCTTGCTGTGCATGACGGCGGTGTGGTGGTAGCCGTGCTCGACCTTGACGGCCAGGTCGATGGCGGCGTGGACGTCACGCACGCGCACCAGCGGCACCACCGGCATCAGCATTTCCTCGACCACGAAGGGGTGGTCGGGGCCGACCTCGCACAGCACCATACGGATGTCATCGGGCACCTTGACCCCGATGGCATCGAGGATGTAGCTGGCGTTGCGACCGACGAAGCCGCGGTGCGGGCCGTGAGTCTTGGGATCGAGCACGGTCTTCTCGAGCTGCAGGATCTCGCGGGCGGAAGCCTCGTAGGCCCCGCTCTGGCAGAGGTATTTCTTCAGCTCGTCGGCGACCTTCTCGACCACGATGATCTCTTTCTCGGCGATGCACAGGACGTTGTTGTCGAGCGTCGCGCCCGAGACGATGTCACGGGCGGCCTTTTTCAGATCGGCGGTCTCATCGACGACGACGGGCGGGTTGCCTGGGCCGGCGGCGATGTACTTCTTGCCCGACTTGGCGGCCGCAGCCACGACGGCAGGGCCGCCGGTGACGACGAGCAGCCGGATATCGGGATGGGTCATCAGCACCTGCGCCGTCTGGACGCTCGGCTTGAGCGTGGTCGTCATCAGGTTTTCCGGGCCACCGGCCTCGACCACCGCTTCGTTGAGGATGCGGACGGCCAGCTGGCTGACGCGGGCGGCGGCCGGGTGGGGGCCGAAGACGACGGCATTGCCCGCGGCGATCATGCCGATCGAGTTGCAGATGACCGTCTCGGAGGGGTTGGTCGAGGGGGTGATGGCGCCGATCACGCCGTAGGGGGCCTGTTCGACCACCGTTAGGCCGTGATCACCAGAATAGGCCACCGGTTGCAGGTCTTCGAGGCCGGGGGTCTTGGTGATGGCCAGCATGTTCTTCTGGATCTTGTCGGCCACCCGCCCGTAGCCGGTCTCCTCCTGGGCGACCCGGGCCAACTCCTCGACGCGCTCGGTGGCCCGCTGGCGCATGTTGGCGATCAGGGCGGCGCGGGTCTTGAGGGGAAGTTCGACCAGCTTCTTCTGGGCCTGCCCGGCGGCGCGAATGGCGTCTTCGATCGATTCGAAGAGGCCATGCTGGCCGGCGGCGGCACTCATCCCGCCCGCCGAGGCGGGAAGCTCGGCGCCCGAGGTCTGGATGGCCTTCAGGACCTCCTGGACGATGACGTTCAGTTCGTCGCGAGAAATGGTCATGACTTCCCTCCTAGTACAAGAGGAGCGTTGGAGCGGTCAGGGCTAGGGCCAGGACCAGGAGCGGGATAGGGACAGGGGCAGTCCTACTTCTTGCCCCGCTCCTGGTCCATGACCACTGCGTCGACGATGCCGGCGATCGCGGCATCGACGGGTTTGTTCAGCGTCCGGTCGGTGAGGCGGGCCGAACTGCCGGAGACCAGCAGGACGGTTTCCGCCGCCCCGGAGCCGACGGCATCCGCGGCGATGACGAACTTCCCGGTGGGCTTGGCGTCGATGGTCAGCTCCTCGACGACGAGAAGCTTGACGCCGTCCAGACGTTCATCCTTGCGGGTGCAGACGACGGTCCCGCAGACGCGACCGAGATTCATGCCTGCGCCGGGACCGGCTTACTTCTTGCCGGTGGCGACTTCGCGGATGGGCATGACCTCATCGAGGTTGGCGTGCGGCCTCGGGATGACGTGGACGCAGACGAGCTCGCCGATCTTCTTGGCGGCGGCGGCACCGGCGTCGGTGGCGGCCTTGACGGCGGCCACATCGCCCCGCACGAAGGCGGTGACGAATCCGGAGCCGATTTTTTCCCAGCCGACCAAGCGGACGTTGGCGGCCTTCACCATGGCGTCACTGGCTTCGATCAGGGCGGTCAAACCTTTGGTTTCGATCATTCCGAGGGCTTCCTGCATGACTTCCTCCTTGGGAGTTCGTGAAGAGATTGAAGATGCGATGGGGGTTCAGGGGATCAGGCGATGAGCTCGACGCGATCGCCGGTCTTGATGTTGCCGGCGTTCGCTTCGTCCATGTCGATGTGGAAATCGAGGGCGAACTGGTCGCTGACGCGGACCAGCACGTTGCAGAACATGAGGGCTTTGGGCCCGGAGGTCTTGACGCTGATGCGGTCCATGTCCTTGAGACCGAATGTCTCGGCGTCTTTCGAGTGCATGTGGATGTGGCGGGCGGCGATGATGACGCCCTCCTTCAGGTTGACGGCCCCCTTGGGTCCGATCACGACGAGGCCGGGAGTTCCTTTGGTGTCGCCCGAATCGCGGACCACGGCAGGAACCCCGAGGGTGTACGAATCAGTGACCGAAATCTCGATCTGCGTGGATTTGCGCACCGGGCCGAGAATGCGGCATTTCTCGATGACGCCCTTCTTGCCGACCAGCATGACGCACTCCTCGGCGGCAAACTGGCCAGGTTGCGAGAGGTCTTTCATGACCTTCAGTTTGTACCCCGGCCCGAACAGCAGTTCGAGATCTTCCTGCGACAGGTGGATGTGACGGCCGCTGACCCCGACGGGGATGGTACCCGGTTTGATGCGATCCTGCAGGTCGACCTGCTTGAGAACCTCGGCCACGATCTGTTTGACTTTCTTCTCGTCGAGCATGCTTCCTTCCTATCCTTTCCGTTGGACCAGGCGGTCCAGTTCCTGGTCGTCGACCAGCCGTGCGGTCGGCGGCCGGGCCGTGTCGGAGGGCCCTCGAACATCGGGGGTGGCCAGGGGAACGAAGACTGGCTGGGACCGCTGGCTCCCAGGATGCGGGGCCATTATATCACACCCCGAGAGCCGTTCAAGGGGGAGGGTGGTGAAAATCGACAGGCCGCGGCGTCCGGCGAGATCGGCCAGGGCTTTCAGGTGGCCAGCGTCGGTGTGGGGGGCGGTGGGGGGAAGGATCGCCCCGCGGCAGCCCAGGTCGGTCAGCATGGCGACCGAGGTCTCGCCGGTGAAGGCGCCGTGCGATGCCCAGTGGACGGTCGAGGCGACGACCCGGTTCTTCAGGGCGGGGTACAATTCCTGGAAGAGCGGGATCAGCGGTGGGACGAGCACGAACCACAGATCCGGGTGCGACCGGGCGGCCTGGAACAACCGCTCCCCCGCAGCCTGCAGGTCGCGTCGGGTGACGGCACGCACCCGGTACAGGAGGGGCCCGGTGATCGACCCGGCCTCGGTCAGGCCGAGGGCGGAAGCGACTTCCCTGGCCCAGTCGGTCAGGGGCTGTCCGATGGGCAGAACGCGAACGCCCTGTTGATGGAGCTCGCGCACATCGTCAGCGGTCAGGGCCAGGCGTGGGTCGGTCGGTGGCTGGGCCCGGCCAGGCGCGGTGGGTGAGGGGAAAAGACCGGCGATTTCCTGCGGAAGGATGGGTTCGAGGCCGAGGTCTAGCCAGTGTTGGGGGGGGCGGCTGGGGGCGGGGATCAGGCCGCGTATAGGGGGGCCGCCGGGGTCTTTGAGCAGATCCCATAGGGCTTCCAGGGCGGGGGAGTCGCGCAACCCGAGGGCAAGTTTCCGCAGCAGGTCGAGGGGCGGCTCGTGCAGGATGACCGCGGCGAAGCGTGAAAAACCCAGCCACTGCACCGATTCGAGGCTGGTCAGCAGGAAGGCCTCGGGGTCGAGGCGGAAGGGCGGCTGGCACAGCGCCTCGGCGGTGAGATGGGAAGAGACGATCAGCAGGGGGCGGGCATCCATCGCCGCCATGATAGTAGAGCGTCGGCGCGAAATCAACAAGCAACGGCGGGAAAAAGGAAGGCCGCGCGAAGCGCGGCCTTCCCAAGCTCACCCCCGCCAATGCCGTGTGAGGAAAAATTGAACCCGAACCTACAAGGTAACGGTTGTCCGCCCACGTCAAGACGAGTGCTTCGTAACAGGGAGATCCTGTTCGTAAGGGGGGCTCGAAAAGCCGTGGAGACAGATTCCCTCGAGATACAGGTGTCGGCTCAATTAAACCTGCACCATCACGTGCACAGCAGGGAAAAATGTGTCAAAGAGCGGTTCCGATACAAACATACCACACGAACGGGGGGTGGGCAAGGGGGTGGCGAAAAACCGTGAGGAGAGTCATGAGCCCCCCGATGATGAGGTTCCCGACCCAGGGACTACGAGGTCATGAACCAGGGGACAAGGGGCAACGTGGACCCATGGTCGGAAAACTTCCGCCGTCCGACCCACCAGAATTTTCCGAATGGGAGACAAGGCCTGGGGATGGGCTGGACCCGAGCCATCGAGGTGACCCTTCCAAACCGTCGAAGTCCACGCGGGCCCTGCACCTGACTTCGCGGAAGGCCGGGAAAAGGGAATTGCCGTCTGGTTGACGCGGACTGGCCTTCACAGACAATGGCTTGAAGGCGCGATCGGCGAGCTGGGCCGAAGATGCCACATCGGTGCAGGCAATTTTCGTTCGCCCGCGGGAATCCCTCCGGGCGGTCAGGAGCGGGCGCGGCTACGGGGTTGTCCGGCGCGGGCGGCGGGGCCGCGGCGCATGTTCTGACGCCGGGACTGCCCTTTTTCGCGGCCCGACTTCAGGGCCCCCCGCAGGTTGGCCAGCACGTCGTTCTCGAGGTGTTGCTCCTGCAGAGAGATGATCTCGTCGCGGATGAGGGCAGCCCGCTCGAACTGCAGGTTGGCCGCAGCTTGATCCATCTCCTTCTTGAGGTCCTCCAGGAGACTGGTCAGCCGGTCGGGATCGAGGCGGGCCGCACCCTCGCCGGTTCCCGCCCCCGGCACGGTAAAGGCCTGGGGAAGCTTCTTGACGATCGAGGCCGGTTCGATGCCGTGAGCGCGGTTGAACTCTTCCTGGATGCGCCGCCGTCGCTCGGTCTCGTCGAGGCACTTCTGCATGGACGGGGTGATCTTGTCGGCATAGAGGATCACCTCGCCGTTGATGTTGCGGGCGGCGCGTCCGCAGGTCTGGATCAGCGACCAGGCCGAACGCAGGAAGCCCTCCTTGTCGGCATCGAGGATGGCCACGAGGCTGACCTCGGGCAGGTCGAGCCCTTCCCGCAGCAGGTTGATGCCGACCAGTACCGAGAACGCTCCCATCCGCAAGTCGCGCAGGATCTCGATTCGTTCGAGGGTGTCGATCTCGTCGTGCAGGTAGCGGGTGGGGACCTCCATCTGGGTGAGCCAGCCAGCCAGTTCCTGGGCCATGCGCTTGGTCAGGGTGGTCACGAGCACCCGCTCGCCGCGGTCGATCCGCTCGCGGATGCGCGACAACAGGTGGTCGATCTGGCCGGTCGTCGGTACCACCGAGATGCGAGGGTCGAGCAGGCCGGTGGGCCGGATCAGCTGCTCGACGACGCGCGGGCCCGACTGCTCGAGCTCCCAGGGGCCGGGGGTGGCCGAGACGAACAGCAGCTGACGCCGGCGGGCCAGGAACTCCTCGAAGGTCAGAGGGCGGTTGTCGAGGGCCGAGGGCAGCCGGAACCCGTAATCGACGAGGGTCTGCTTGCGGCTGCGGTCGCCGTGGCACATGCCCTTGAACTGCGGCACGGTCATGTGCGACTCGTCGAGGATGATCAGGCAGTCTTTCGGCAGGTAGTCGATCAGCGTGTCGGGGGCTTCTCCGGCCTGGCGTCCGGCCAGGTGGCGCGAATAGTTCTCGATGCCTTTGCAGGTGCCGGTTTCCCGCATCATTTCGAGGTCATAGCGGGTGCGTTCTTGCAGGCGCTGGGCCTCGACCAGCTTCTTTTGGCTCTCGAACCAGGCGACGCGCTCGCGCATCTCGGCTTCGATGCTCTGCAAGGCCGCTTCCCGCTTGTCTTTGGGGGTGACGTAGTGCTGGGCCGGAAAGATCGATACCTCCTCGAGGCTGGCCAGCATTTCGCCGGTCAGCGGGTCGAACCGCTCGATCCGTTCGATCTCGTCGCCGAAGAACTTGACCCGCAAGGCCTGCTCGCTCGAGGCGGGGAAAATGTCGACCGTCTCGCCCCGGGCCCGGAAGCGCGAACGGTGGAAATCCATGTCGTTGCGCGAATACTGAATCTCGGTCAGTTCGCGCACCAGCTTCTGGCGCGGGTGGACGCTCCCCAGCTTCAGATGCAGCTTGAGGCCGGCGTAGTCCTCCGGCGAGCCGAGGCCGTAGATGCAGCTGACCGAGGCCACGATCAGCACGTCGCGCCGCGTGAACAGGGAGGCGGTGGCGGCGTGCCGGAACCGGTCGATCTCCTGGTTGATGTCGGAATCCTTCTCGATGTACTGGTCCGAGGTCGGGATGTAGGCTTCCGGCTGATAGTAGTCGTAGTAGCTGACGAAATACTCCACGGCATTGT